>JBAXRC010000021.1:0-12464 GCA_037131415.1 bacterium
GTTCCCGGATCAGGTGGTTCATTCGCCCTGTTCGGTCAGGATCCCGGTGTCGGACGAGATTCAGGGCGCGATCCGTGATGTCACGGCGATTGTCGATCCAATTCAAGAATCGGAAGCCATTGAAACACACGCACACACCATCACCGCTGCGGACCTGCCGGGCTGGGCCAACGCGCTGGCCTCATCGAATGAGGCGGGGTCGGCTTCCGAGTTGCAGGCAGGGGTTCTCCGCCGGTGGACAGGGGAGAATCCGGCCGAAGCCGCCACCTGGGCTGCGAAGCAGCTGGGTCCCGTCGTTCGGCAGGAAGCCATTCAGCAGGTGGCTTTAGCATGGGCCGACATGGATCTGCCAAAAGCCGTTGAGTGGGTGGCCGGTCTTCCATCCGATGCGGCCCGTTCAGCCGTTCTCGGAAATCTGGGGTATGAACTTGCCAGGACAGCACCTGTGGCCGCGTTGGCCCTGGTAGCGGACCTGTTGCCCGGCCTTGATCGGGATGACCTGACTGTGCATGCGGTGAGCCAGTGGGCTACACTGGATGCGCTTGCCGCAACGGAGTGGGCCTGTGCGATTCCCTCCCTTGCCCTGCGTGAACGGGTACTGGCGTCCATCGCGGCGGCCATGGCCGACCAAAATCCGGAAGCGGCAGTGATCCTGACGACCCAAGCCATGTGGCCCGGCGAATCACGGAATCAAGCCGCCATTGCCATCATCCAGCGGTGGACCCAGCACGATCCCCGCAGTGCCGCGGCTTGGGTGCAGGAGTTCCCCGCCGGTGACCTCCAGGAGGCCGCCATCCGTAATCTTGTCGCCGTGTGGTCGCGGGAGGGGGCTGAGGGGCCCATGGGCTGGCTGAATTCCCTGCCTTCGGATGCAATGAGGGCTGTCGGAGCGGAGGCCTTGGTTGGCGCCGGTAATGGGTGCAACTGACCGATCCGCGTCAGTTCTGTTGCCCTGGGCGGGGAGGGAATATCCTCCGGATCTCAGTCCCGAGCGTGTTGATCACGTGATGCTTGGAAACGAAACCGTGGGCGCCATGGGCACGGCAATAGGAGGAAAGGGAGCTGTTTTCCGTTGCCGTCATGATGATGATTCGGCTGTCGGGGACCTGTTGGCGCAGTAGCATCGTTGTTTGAAGGCCATCCAGATCCGGCATCAGGAGATCCATCAGCACAAGCTCCGGCGCGAGTTTCAGGGCCATATCGATCGCTGTGCGGCCATCGGACACCGTGCCCACCACCTGAACGATTCCCTGCACGTCAAGAAGGCGCTGCAGGCACCTCAGGAAGATCGGGGAGTTGTCCACGATCAGCGTGCGTGGCCGGTGAGGTTGTACGGTTGTTTCCATGGGGTTTTCCGGAGATCGCCTACAATTCGACTTGAACCTTGTAAAAGTACGGCCCGCCCGCGGTCGCATCGGTATCGGCGTAAGACGTGACCGGACCCGCTCCGGGGATATGCGAGGCAAGCGCGGTGAAGGCCGGAGTCGCCATCAGGTTCGTGCTTCGCAGGACCGTGTAGTATGTGTTTGTCGTGCTTGTCCATTTCAGGACCATTCCCGTGCCACCGGCTCCCGCCGCCGCATTGGCGATGCTCATGCGCAGGGCGGTCCAGCTGAGTTCTCCGGAGTAACTGCCTTCAGCGCCGGCCTCATTGTAGGCGACCACGGAGAAGTAATAGGCAACGCCCTCCTGGAGGTTTGTGAGCGTGGCTTTCTGGGCAAGCCCCACCTCGACCTTTTCCGTATAGGCTTGTGGGGCGGTTCCGTAATAAAGCCGGTACCCGGCAAGATTGGCCACCGGAGAACCGTCCGGATTGTTGGCGGGCGCATCCCAGGTGAGTGACACGGTGGCTGCTTCCAGTGACGGGGCCGTCCCTCCAAGGGTCATTCCCCCGATGATCAGCATCCCGATACCCAGGGCGTGAGTGATGTTCCGGAGACCCGCTTCATGCATATCTAGTTCTGTCTTCATGAGACTAGTATGCGGGAGGGCCGTGCAATCATAAAACTCTTGCATTCCCTATTTTAGGAATAGAAGGCACCTAGGTGATTTACCCTAGAGGAAGGAGGGAATCAGCATCAGGCGGTGATGATGGTATTCCGGATCGCGTAGCGGACGAGATCGGTCACCGAATGGAGGTTGAGCTTGTGCATGATGTTGGCCCGGTGGGCGTCCACGGTTTTGACGCTGATGCCGAGCGTGGTTGCCGCTTCCTTGTTGCTACGGCCTTCTGTCAGAAGCTGGACAATCTCGCGCTCACGGGCCGTCAGGCGGGGGAGATCCCGCGACTCCTTGCGCGGAGGCTGGCCGGGGCGAAAATACCCGCCCAGTACCACTTCCGAGGCCGTTCCGGTGAAAAAAGGCTTGTGCTGGGCGATGGCTTCCACAGCGGCAACGAGCAGGCGTGTTGTGTCCCCCTTGAGTATGTAGCCCCTGGCGCCGGCGGCAAGAACCTCGCCCACCAATTGCTCGGACTCATGCACGGTGAGAATCAGCACTTCGGTTTTCGGAAGCTCTTTCCGGATCTGGCGTGTGGCTTCCAGCCCGTTTAATTCCGGCATGGTGACATCCATGACCAGTACATCAGGTTTCAATTGCCTTGCCAGTTCCACCGCCTGCCGCCCGTTGACCGCCTCGCCGCAGATACTCCAGCCGCCCTGGCCATCCAATACCGCGCGCAATCCCTTCCGGACCAGTTCGTGGTCGTCTGCAATGAGAATTCGCAGGGGCTTCACGCGACGTCTCCTTTTGCCGGAATCATTGCCCGAACGGTCACCCCCCGGGGACTGGATTCAATCGTAAAGAGGCCGCCAAGCTGGCGGATGCGTTCTCGCATGCCCGCAATCCCCACGCCGACTTTTGAAATCCGTCCATCCTCGCGGGTGATCATGTCGGGAGGCAGCCCGTGACCTTGATCCTTGATTTCAAGGACGACACTGTCCTTGTCCCGCCAGAACCGGACGGCAGCCGTCCGGCTTCCGGAATGACGGTGGACATTGCCCAGGCTTTCTTGAAGAACCCGGAAAAGCGCTTGCTCGGCCAGGGGAGGCAATCGGCCCACGGTGGAGCTGACCTCGATCGTGATTTGAATCCCGCTGCGCTGTGAAAATCCATCGACATATTCGTGGGAGGCGGCCGCCAATCCCATATCCTCCAGCAGGGGGGGGTGTAGCAGGTAGGCGATGATCCGGATTTCATGGTTGCATTGCTCAATGATGGCGAGAGAGTCTGAGAGCAGTGCATCATTGGTTTCATTACGACCTTCATTCCGTTGCAGGACAAGCCCGATGTTCATTCCCACCGCCGCGAGTTCCTGTGCCGTCGAATCGTGCAACTCGCGGCCGATCCGGCGCCGTTCCTCGTCCTGAAGCTGAAGCAGATGGCAGGAAAGTTCGCGCCCTTCCTCTTCCGCGTCCCTGCGCCAGGAGAGATCCCGGATGACGCCTGCCAGTTGGATGATTCCGCCCGCCTTGTTCGCAAGGGGGGTCACGGCGACTTCTGCCGGGTGCTTTTCAGGAACAAGGAAAGCGGGGTCCGACCAGGTTACCGTGGCGTTGTCATGGACGGCTTTGAGAAGGTTGCTTTTTGTGAGCACGTGAAATGGCGGCGGGACGATATCCTCGATCCGCTTTCCAATCACTTGTTCGCGGGTAAGTCCGGCCCCCAGGAGGAACGACTCATTGACGCAGAGAAAGCGAAAACAGGTGTCGGGTTCAACCTGGAGCAGGAAGAGGCGGTCAGGGAGAGTGTTGGCGATGACGGCGAGCAGGTCAGGGCGTAGCAAGGAGTCGGGTGTGCTGGAGGGATCCGGGGCGATTGAGTTCATGTGTCAACTCCTTCCTTGATCTTCTGTCATGGTACTCCAACGGGTTGAATTTGCAATCAGGGAATCCGACTCTTATTATTGAGAGCACGGGGAAATCGACCGAGGAGATCGAGTGGTTGTGGATTCGAAAGTAAGGAGCAAAGGGGAGATAGGGTTGTGACAAAACGAAATCGGATGGGATACATTGTCTCGGTTCTGCGGGTGGCCGCCTTGCTGGCGTTTGTCAAGGTGAGCGCGGCGGTCAATGTCGATCTTGAGGTTCCGCAGGCCGAGTGCGTGGCCCAGCCTATTTATCGGTATCGCGCCGACGGCCAGGCGGGGCGTGAAATCAAAGTTACCTTCAAGGACGCGCTGTATGCCGAGGCGGAACTGGAGGTCGCCTTTGATGGACAGGTTGAGACCGTCAAGGTGCCGGCGGCGCTCAAGGGGTCGTCATTTGTCAGCGTTTTGCTTCCGCCAGGCGTTGGCGTGAACAAGGATGCGGATGGGTTCATTACGCTCAAGTCTGGCAACAAAAGCCTGCGCCAGCCGGTTCATGTGCAAGCCATGCGGCAGATGACGGTTTATGTGGTGCCGCATTCGCATACGGATATCGGCTATACGGAGATCCAGACGGCAATCGAGAAGAAGCAGGTGAACAACCTGCTGGAAGGAATCGCGGCGGCCCGCAGGACGGCGGACTACCCGGAAGGGGCCCGATTCAAATGGAGCGTCGAGGTGTCGTGGGCGGCGGATCTATATCAGCGCCGGATGAATGATCAGCAGCGCGCCGATTTCCTGGACGCGGTGAAGAAGGGGCAGGTGTCGTTGTGCGGCATGTACCTGAACGAGCTGACGGGACTGTGCCGCCCTGAAGAGTTGATCCGGCTGTTCCGCTATTCCACAAGGCTTTCAGAGCAAACCGGGGTGATGATTGATTCCGTGATGATCAGTGATGTGCCCGGATATACATGGGGTACGGTTTCGGCCATGGCGCAGGCGGGCATCAAATACTTTTCGACGGCGCCGAATTACTTCGCCCGCATCGGTACCATCATGCGTGACTGGGAGAACAAGCCGTTCTACTGGGTCGGGCCTGACGGCAAGTCTAGGGTGCTCGTGTGGATCCCGTTCTGGGGCTATGCGATGTCCCACCGTTATGGCGCAATGTCGGATAGGCTCGTGAAGGAACTGATGGAAGGGTTGGCGAGCAGGCGTTATCCGTATGACATCGCCTATGTCCGCTGGGCGGGGCATGGTGACAATGCGGTTCCCGATTCCAAGATTTGCGAGTTCATCAAAGACTGGAACAAGAACTATGCCTGGCCGAAGTTTGTCATATCATCCACCAGTGAGGCCTTTTCCGCCTTGGAGAAACGTTACGGCAAGGATCTTTCCGTGGTGCAGGGTGATTGGACCCCTTACTGGGAGGATGGCGCGGGGTCCTCGGCGCGTGAGACGGCGCTGAATCGTCAGAGTTCTGACCGGCTGGTGCAGGCGGAGGCGCTCTATGCCCTGGCCAAGCCTGGCGCTTACCCGGCGGCGGCATTCGAGGAAGCGTGGCACAGCGTGTTGCTCTACTCGGAGCATACCTGGGGGGCAGACAGCGCGATTTCCGCCCCAGAAGGGCAGAAAGCCAAGGAACAGTGGGACATCAAGCAGGGATATGCCTTGGCGGCGGACAAGCAGTCGAGTGCCTTGCTCGATCAGGCGGTCAAGACCGCCTACACCGGGACAAGGGGAGCCTCATCCGGCATTGATGTCGTCAACACGGTGTCCTATCCGCGCACGGAGCTGGTGTTGCTTTCGAAGGAACAGTCATTGGCGGGCGATCGTGTTGCCGATGGAAAAGGAAAACCCGTTCCCTCGCAGCGCCTGACGACCGGCGAGCTGGCGTTTGTTGCGCGCGACGTGCCTCCGTTTGCGGCGAAGCGCTACGTGGTGTCGGCGGGTCCTGCCTTCCAGGACGGGTTCACGCCCGTAATGGCGAAGGGTGATATTCTTGAGAACAGTTTGGTGAAAGTCCGGCTGGATGAGCAGTCGGGCGGCATCGTCGAACTGCGGGCCAAGGATATTGAGGCCAATATGGTAGATACGTCGTCCGGGGAGGCGATCAATGATTATCTCTATCTGAAGGGCGACAAACTTGCCGACCTCAAACGCAACGGGCAGGTTAGAATCAGCCTCAAGGAGCAGGGGCCGCTGGTGGCCTCGCTGATAGTGGAGTCCGAAGCGCCGGGTTGCAACAAGCTGAGCCGCGAAATCAGGATGGTTGCCGGCTTTGATCATGTGGAACTGATCAACAACATGGACAAGAAGCGGCTTGAGGCAAGGAGTTACGAGGATACTGAAGGCAAGGAGAGCGTCAATTTCGCCTTTCCATTCAATGTGCCGGGTGGCGAGATGCTGATTGATTTGCCCTTGGGGGCCATGCGCCCGGAGAAGGACCAGATGCCCAGTGCATGCAAGAACTGGCTTACGGTCGGCCGCTGGATCAATATCACGAATAAAGAGTTCGGCGTAACGTGGGTGACGCTGGATGCGCCGCTGGTGGAGCTTGGCGGTATTACGGCAAATGTCATGCATTATCCTGACGCGAATTCAGACCTCTGGCTCAAGACCTTAAAGCCGACACAGAAGCTCTATTCATGGGCCATGAACAATCACTGGGATACGAATTATCGCGCCTATCAGGAAGGCCCGGTCGTGTTCCGGTTTGTCGTGCGTCCGTTTCGGCAGACGATGCCGGATGAGGCCACGCGCTTTGCGACAGGGTTCAGCCAGCCGCTACTGGCGGTAGCCGCCGCAGGAAAGCAGGCGCGCACGACACCTTTCTTGAGTGTTGAGCCGGCGGGAGTGATTGTTACAGGGTTTAAGCCCAGCGATGACGGCAAGGCCCTGGTGGTAAGGCTGTTCGGCGCATCCGGGAAGGATTGTGCCGCGAAACTGACGTGGGCGAAACCACGACCGAAGCAGGTCTTTGTCAGTGACACCAGCGAAAAGCGGGGGGAGAAGGCGGAACGATCAATCCTCGTTCCTGCGTGGGGGATTGTCACACTGCGGGTGGAATACTGAGATAGGAGTTGCAACCTACTCTCCCCGTAAATTGACGGAGAAGGGCGGTTAAGACCTTGGGAGTCTTCCGGTATCCGGACGGAAGGAACTGGGGGGCTGTTTGACAATGCGGCCGAATACCCGGCAAAAATAGGGCGCATTCCGATACCCGCAGCGCAGTGCAACTTCCTCCAGTTTGATCGGATAGGTTTTAAGAAGGTGCTTTGCGCGATCCATCCGCACATAGGTCAGGTACCGGGAGAATGAGATGTGGCCATGCATGCGAAAAAGGCGGGACAGATGGTTGGGCGAAATTCCAAACTGCCTGGCCGTGGAATCGCGGGTGACCTCATACTGGTAGTTGTTTTGTAGATAAACCTGGATGGATTCCATGAGACGGTTCGTCTGGCCTGGCTCCGGGCTGCAATCCCTCTTCAGTAGCATCTCCTGGCAGCACCGCGACAAGGCGCGCACAAGGTCAGGATAGGCCGTTGCCGGACCGCCGTGCCGGTGAAGTTCCATCAGTGCGTCCATTACGGCCAGCGCAGGGGCGCCGAGCGAATTGGGTATGGCAAACTTGTCGGCATGGAGATTTTCAGGGGCGTCCCCCCTGGCGATGACCAGGCTGATGCCGATCTGGCGTTTACCGAACAGGATCGACAGAACCCGGACAGGCCGCCGCCAGGTGGGACGATTCCAGCAGTTCGGCGGAACAAAAAGCGCTTCACCAAACCGCATCGGCAGGATGACCGGCTTGCCGTTCTGCTCGATTTCATTCTCGTAAACACCTCCGATGGGGATTTCCAGGCGGGGGAAATTGACGACATGGCTCAATGCCGGCGGCGGGGCAATGGCGCAGGCGACCCGGACAGTCAGTGAGGCGTGATGTTGAATCAACTTCAGCAGGGCGTTCGTGATGGATTCAGGAACCATGGATCATCTCTTTCTCTGCTGTGGTCGCGTGTGAATGATGGTTCTAAAGTGCAATACAGGCTCCATTCGTATCATTGTGGATCGGGAGGATCAAGGCGTAATGATGAATGGTCCTGATGAGTTCAAGAGGCTTCCGGAGGCAGGAGGAGGGAGGGGGGTGAGGTATTAAAAGTATAACTCATGGTTCTTTTTTGTCGTTGAGGCGTATGGCTTGTCATGAAAGGATGGGCGCCGGAAACAGCTCGGAAAACAGAGAGGTATTCAACCGCGGGGAGACTGGAATGAAATTGTTTTTTCAGAAGCACAAACAGTATCTGCTTAGTGGCGTGTCGTATGCGATTCCTTTTGTTGCCTGTGGCGGCATCCTGATTGCCACGGCCATCATGTTTGCCCCCATGGGCGCCAATGGGCCTGATTTTTCCCAGTCTCCGCACCTGAAAAAGATACTGGATATCGGAGTTGCCTCGTTCACGCTGTTGGTTCCCATCCTGGCGGGTTTTATCGCCTACGGCATGGTCAACCGGCCGGGGCTCGTTCCCGGTATGGTTGGCGGCTGGATTGCGACGCATCTGGGTACGACCGTGGTGGACGGCGTGACGAAGGACGTATCAGCCGGCTTCCTGGGCGGGATCGTCGCCGGACTTCTGGCGGGTTACATCGTCATGCTCCTGAAGAAAATCTCGCCCCCGTCCTTCATCAAGCCGATCATGCCGATCCTGGTCATCCCGGTGATTGGTTCACTGGTCGTGGGGGGCGTGATGTTCCTGGTCGGCATCCCGATCAGTGACGCGATGACCGCCATGGCGAATGGGTTGAAATCCTTGAGCGGCGGCAATCAAGCGGTGCTGGCCCTTGTTCTTGGTGCCATGATTGCTTTCGATATGGGCGGGCCGGTCAACAAGGTGGCGTTTTTCTTTGGGGCGGCCATGATCGAGAAGGGGATCTTCGGCCCCATGGGTGCCTGTGCGGCGGCGATCTGTATCCCGCCGCTGGGGCTGGGTTTGGCCACCGTGGTGGGGCGCAAGCTGTGGAGTGAACAGGAACGGGAGTCCGGCTATGCCGCGTTGGCGATGGGCTCAATCGGAATCACCGAAGGCGCGATTCCCTTTGCTGCCGCCGATCCGTTGCGGGTCATCCCGGTGATCATGGCCGGCTCTATGGTTGGCGCGGTCATTGCCATGCTCGGCGGCGCTGGCGATCATGCGCCGCATGGCGGACTGATTGTGCTACCGGTGGTGGATGGCAAGCTGGCCTACCTTGCCGGCATTGCCGCCGGCATCGTGACGGTGGTTCTGGGGATCAATGGATTGCGCGTCTGGAGTGCCAGGCGGGCAGAAATCAACACCACGAAAACGGAGAAGCTATGAAAATTGTTGCCGTTACAGCCTGTCCGACAGGCATCGCGCACACCTATATGGCGGCGGAACAGCTCGAGATGACGGGGAAGAAGCTCGGGTATCAGGTGAAGGTGGAAACGCAGGGCGCCATGGGGGTTGAGAACGAGGTCTCCGCCGCGGATATCGCTGCGGCGGATGCGGTGATCTTTGCAGTGGGGGTTCCGGTCCAGGACCGGGAACGGTTCGAGGGCAAACGGATACTGGAAGTTCCGGTCGCGGACGCCATCAAGAACGCGCCGGGCGTGTTCGAGAAACTGAAGGCTTTATAAGGGAACAAGGGATCACCGGTTGAGCTTGGAGTTCACATTCACTTTCCCGTTACCGAACGGTTTGCACGCCCGTCCCGCCTCGTTGCTACGGGATGAGGCCGTTCGCTTTTCGTGTGCCACCGTCCTTCACAACGGGCGAAACGGGCTTCATGCGAACGTCAAGAGTCTCCTGTCGCTGGTATCGGCCGATTTCCGGTTAGGCGACCCGGCGCGGTTGACGATGGAAGGGGCGGATGAAGGGCTGGCGTTGCCGGCTCTGGAGGCGTTCCTGCGCGATGAATTTCCGGGATGCGATTCGCCTTTGCCTGAGGTCGCCGCAACCCGGGGGGTGGGCTTTGTGCCGCGCCTGATTGCGGCAAGCGGGGCGGCTTTTTATCGCGGGCGGCCCGTAAGTCCGGGGTTCGCGGTCGGGGCGGTGGTGGTGGCGGATATGCCGGGATTGCCGGAGGGATGTCCGGGATTGGCGACGGATGCCGTTGCGGAAGGGGTTGCGCTGGAAGCGGCCATTGCGGCGGTAACCGGGGAACTCCATGCCAGCATGACCTCGGCGAAGAACACGGTGGAACGTGAGGTATTGAAGGCGCACCTGGCCGTGGCGAAGGATCCGGAATTTGCCGGGAAGGCGCGTGATAGGATTTTCAAGGAAGGCCGTTCGGCCGCGGCGGCCGTGCAGGAAATCGCGCAGGTTTATTCCGAAATATTGAGGGCATCGGAGAGCGTCTATCTGCGGGAGCGTGTGCTTGATATCAAGGATGTGGCGGGGCGGTTGCTGCGCCAGTTGAGCGGAGAGCCGATCGTTGCCGGCCTGACCCTGGAAGCCCCGGCGGTAGTGATGGCGACCCTGCTGACGCCCTCCGAATTCCTGGCGTTGGATCGTCGTTTCCTGCGCGGCCTTGTCCTGAGTGAGGGCGGGACGACCTCGCACACGGTCATTCTGGCGCGGGCATTTGGTATTCCCTGCGTGTCGGGGGTCAAGGAGCTTCATGGAGTGTTGAAGCCCGGGATAACCGTGCTGGTTGATGCCAGGCGCGGGCTTGTGATTCCGGAGCCGCCGGCTACGGTGCGGCGATATTACGATCTGGATGAGCGCCGCTACGCGGAGCGGGCCGGGCGCGTGGCGGGCTTTGCCGCAAAAACCGGCGCCACGGCAGATGGCCGGCGGATTGAAATTGCCGCGAATGTTTCCTCGGCGGCCGAGGCCGAGGCCGCGTTCGGGAAGGGTGCCGAGGGAATCGGCCTGTTCCGGACGGAAATGCTTTTCATGGATCGCCCCGCAGCTCCGTCCGAGGAGGAACAGGTGGCGGAATATCGCCGCGCCGTGACAGTCGCCGGGTCGCGCCCGGTTATTATCCGGTCACTCGATATCGGCGGTGACAAGCCGTTGCCCTATTTGAATCTCCCGAAGGAAGACAACCCCTTCCTGGGGTGCCGCGCCGTTCGGTTTTACGGGGCGCATAAGCCGATGATAAAAACCCAGTTCCGGGCGATCCTGCGAGCGGCGACCGATGGAAACGTGAAGCTGATGGTTCCCATGATCGGGCATGTGGATGAAGTCCGTGTCGTGAAGGCCCTCATGGAGGAAGCAAGGGCGGAACTGGTGGCTGAGCAATTGGCGTTTAATCCTGATGTGGCATTGGGGGTCATGCTGGAGGTGCCCTCGGCGGCATTTGCCATCCCGGAACTCGCCCGGGAGGTTTCCTTTTTCAGTATCGGAACAAATGACCTGGCCCAGTATTTCTTCGCCATGGATCGCGGGAACCCGGCGGTGGCGGACGGGATGGACCCGCTGAACTCCTCATTCCTGAGACTGCTGAAGAAAATCACGGATGACGCGCATGCGGCAGGGCGACCGGTCGGGCTCTGTGGTGAAATTGCCGGAAGACCGGACCTAGCGCCGCTTCTGGTCGGTCTGGGGTTGGATGAACTCAGCATGGCGGCGCCCTTGATGTCCGGTATGAAGGCCGCGATTCATGGGTTGAAGGCATCGGACTGCGACCGGATCGTCGCGCAGTCGCTTCTGAAACCCGATGCCGCCGAGGTGCGCGCCTTGCTTCGGGAGACTGCGGCGACTGTCTCGGGCGACATGCTGCATCCGGAACTGATCATGCTGGAGTCGGAGGCCGCTTCGAGGGGCGAGGTGATCAAAGAGCTGACAGACCGCCTTTGGTTGGCAGGCCGGGTGGGGGATGCCGATGTGGTTGAGGAGGCCCTCTGGCGCCGCGAGGACACCTATTCGACAGGAATGGGGTTCGGGGTTGCCGTTCCACACTGCAAGTCGCCCGAGGTCATCGTCAACTCCGTTGCCGTTTTGAAAATGAAGACACCGATCGTGTGGAATCCGTCCGATAGCGCGCCGGTGGGTCTGGTCATCCTGTTGGCGATGCGCGACATCAATGGCGCCGACACCCACATGGCGGTATTCTCCAAGCTGGCGCGAAAACTGATGCATGAGGAGTTTCGAGACCGTTTACGGGATGAGTCCGATGTCAAGGCGTTGACCGTCTTTATTCGTGAGAGTTTAAATGTGTAGAAACGAAGGGGTGTTTGAATGAATAACAAACAAGGGGGCGTCATGAAAACAAGGGTTTGCAATTGCAGGGTTAATTTTGTCCAGGACATGAAGACCGGTTGGTTTTCCGTTCGGTCGCTAGTGGGGGCGCTCGTGCTGGGCGCCACAGTGGTGCAAGCGCAGGAGGCAAAACCCACGGCCTATGTAGTCGGCTATGCCCATCTGGATACCCAGTGGAACTGGACCTACCTCGAAACCATCCGGGATTGCATTCCCCGGACCATGCGTGACAACTTCGCCTTGTTCGAGAAATATCCGAAGTACATTTTTAATTTCAGCGGCGCCAACCGCTACCGGATGATGAAGGAATACTATCCCGCTGACTACGCCCGGGTGAAGGACTATGTGGCCAAGGGGCAGTGGTTCCCCTGCGGTTCGTCGTGGGAGGAGAGCGATGTCAATGTGCCCTCATCCGAATCCCTGATCCGGCAGATTCT
>JBAXRC010000022.1:0-12328 GCA_037131415.1 bacterium
ACATCGTGAAAGCCGACCCCACCCAGATGCACCAGGTCATCATGAACCTGTGCACCAACGCCATCCACGCCATGCAGGAGAAAGGCGGGAAGCTGGAGATCGGCATCCGGCAGGCAACAGTGGACAGCAGGACACGTGGCGCCCTGGCCCGCCTGCGATACGGCGCCTACGTCGAGGTGTATGTCCGCGACACTGGCCATGGCATGGACCGGCTCGTCCTGGACCGCATCTTCGAACCTTTCTTCACCACCAAGCGGAGCGGCGAGGGAACCGGCATGGGGCTGGCCGTGGTTCACGGCATCATCACGGCCATGCAGGGCGCCATCACCGTTGAAAGTGAAATCGGAAAGGGCACCACCTTCCATGTGTTCCTGCCGCTCCTGGAGCAATCCGCCGAACAGACGCCCCCCTCGCCGGATCCCATACCCCGCGGCACCGAACGCATCCTTTTCGTCGATGACGAAGCAGGCATCGCCACCATGGTCATGCAAATGCTCACCTCGCTGGGCTACCGGGTGGTCACCTGCGCAAGGGCCTTTGATGCCTTGACGATTTTCAAAGGGGATCCATCGAGTTTCGATCTCATTATCACCGACCAGATCATGCCCGGCATGAACGGCATGGAAATGATCCGGGAAATGCATCAGATCCGACGTAATATTCCAGTCCTCTTATGTACCGGATTCAGCAAGACGGTTTCGGAGCAGGACCTGCTGAAGGAGGGCGTCCACGAGATCATGATGAAGCCGATTGTCCTCCACCAGCTTGCCACATCCATCCGCAACGCCCTGGCGGCGAAGGGAAAATGAGCGTGCACTCATTTGGAGCGACTTGATTTCAAAAATCCTCCTAGAGCCAGATCCCCGGCCGGACGCCTGTCAATTTCCCCAGCGACAACACGGACCGTCCATTGACAATGACGTGGGTGACCCCCTCCGCCAATCGGTGCGGATCGCTGTAGGTGGACACATCCCGGATCTTGACGGGATCGATAACGGCAATATCGGCAAAGCCGCCTTCCCTTAGCTCTCCGCGGCCGGCGAGACCGAATTGCGAGGCCGGCAGGGACGTCATTTTCCGCACCGCCTCGGCCAGCGGAACGGTTCGACCTTCCAGCGCCGCCCGCAGCACCCGGGGAAAGGTCCCGTAGGCTCGGGGATGCGGGTAGTCCAAGCTCAGTGGTCCCCCGGGGGACCGAAGGGAAGCATCGGAGCCGATCATCACCCACGGCTGGGCCATGATTTTCCATAAATTTTCCTCGCACATTCCCTGGAAGAAGGCGCTGGTCGTCAAGTGATCGGTCTCGATCAGATACAGGGCCGCATCCACCGGCTCCATCCCCAGCTCCACCGCCACCTGCTCCAGAAGCTTCCCCCGGAACCGCGCATTCGCGGCACTGGTCGATCCGATGGTGATACTGCCCCAGGAACGCTCGGCCCGGCTCTCCAGCAGTTCAGCACGAAGGCGGGCACGCGTGGCGGGGTCACGCAGCCGCGCCAATTCCGCTTCGCGTCCGCCCTCGGTCGCCCAGTCTGGAAAAATGACATCCAGCTCCGTGCAGGAGGAAAGGTAGGGATACCGGTCGGCCGCGACCGCCACGCCCTCGCGACGTCCCCGTTCTATGGTTTCCAGGGCCGCGTCAATCTTGTCCCAATTCGCCTGTCCGGAGGTCTTCAGGTGCGAAACCTGAACCCTTACGCCGGTTTCCCGGCCAATGCCGATGGTTTCCTCAAGCGCCTCGATCAACCGGCTGCTCTCGCTCCGCATATGCGAGGTGTAGATGCCGTTCCGGTGCGCCACCACTTTCGCCAGCGCGCTGATCTCCCCGCGGGTCGCGTACATTCCGGGCGGATAGATGAGCCCGGTGCTCAATCCCCGCCCACCCTCCGCCAGACTCTGGTCGAGCAGGCGCGCCATGGCGGCCACTTCATCCTGGGTGGCCGCCCGCCCGGCATAGCCCATCACAGAGGCACGCAGGACATTATGGCCTACCAGGGGAACCACATTCACGGCGGGCTTCACCTGTTCCAGAAGTCCGCGGTATTCCGCCAGGGTGGACCACGTCCCGGGGTACGCATGCGCCTGCCAGTCGGAAGCCATCCGGGCCTCTCCCAGACGGGGTGCCGCGGAAGCCCCGCAATTCCCGACCACCTCCGTGGTCACGCCCTGATAGACCTTGCTCGGGGCGGAAGGCTCGATGAGCAGATAGGCGTCTGAATGGGAGTGGGCATCAATGAAACCCGGGCAAACCATCTGACCGCTGGCATCAATAACCTGACGGGCTTCCGCCTGGGCGAGGTCGCCAAGCACCGTAATCCGGTCACCGGTTATCCCGATGTCGCAGCGGCGCCCTGGTGAGCCAGTTCCATCAAGAACCAGCCCGTTGATTATCTTGAGATCCATCATAACCCAAATGGAGTTCCGGCGTTTCCTCGCAAGGGTTCAGGGCTTGGTTCCCCGTTCCCTGACTCCCTCAATCGGCAGGCGGTTGGGCAGGAGTTTCGGAAACTTCCACCGAAGCAGCCCCCTGTTCCTTTCCGGTCAACAACGCCATGATATCATTCTGGACCGTATCAAGTTCAGTAAGCTTGAGCTTGGGATCCGTAATGGCAAAAGTCTCGGCCGTCTTCTTGTGCTCGTACACCACCACCCGCGCTCCGTCCGGCATCGTCCGGATCTCCCGCTCGACCAGGACGCGCTGGCGCTCCAACATGACGGCCAGGATATAGATGACGCTGGTCTGGGAGGCATCGCCCTTTTCAATGAGCTCGCGCAGGAGCGTTTCGGCGGTTTCCTTCTTGATGCGCCGGTCGGGCTCGGAAGACGGCATCTTGAAGAACCCCTTCCAGGAACTGTAACCGGGATTCGCGGCAACTTCAGCCGCCCAGCAGGGCTCGCAGAAATCGCCCCGGGTGTAGTCATGCTCCTGGAAAACCAGCCGGGTGTGATAGGACTGTCCGTCCTTGAAACCCGTCAGGCAGGCCGAACAGGCCGTTGCGCGGGACTTGATGTTCCATTCTTGTGCCATCTAGGTGTGCTCCATGTAAAGATCGCGGCCATCCCAAAGGTAAACGACCCCGGAAACCGTAGTGAGGGCGGCAACGGCATGCGAGAGGAAGGCGACCGTCACGTTGAAATAAAGCGCGAAATCCTCCATGAACTCGGCCTGGGACTCAACCGGCAGGAATCCCGGCAGGATCTCATCCCGCATGGCCAGGCCCAGCATGATGACCACGATGGTGATGGTCTGCCAGATCATCTTGTGCTTGCCCCAGGGGCCGGCCGGCAGAACCTTTCCCTGCTGGCTGGCCAGGAGGCGAAGCCCTGTGACCACAAACTCCCGGCTGATGATCGTGATGACAATCCAGGCGGGCACAATCTGGTCGATGGCGACAAAACTGACGAAGGCCGCGCTGACGAGGATCTTGTCGGCCAGGGGATCCATCAGCTGACCGAAAATGGTGATCTTGCCCAGTCGCCGCGCCAGCATGCCATCCAGCCAGTCGGACAGCCCGGCCAGCCCGAATGTCACGAAGGCCAGGGTCTTACCGAAGGGGATCCCCGAAGTCAGGAACCCCACCATCACAAAGGTCAGGCCGATCCGCCCGACCGTGATCTTGTTTGGAATGTTCATCTCCGCCATAGGGTTATAAGTGTGCTTGGTTCAGGCCCATGGTGTCAATTATGAAAGAAAGGATGAGTGATGAAGGATGAGTGATGATTTTTTCATCCTTCATCATTCACCCTTCATCCCTTCCCCTACTGGAGCAGGGAGATGATGGCGGTGTAGGCCTCACGCCGCGCGGGATACTGATCCCGGCCGGCTTTTGCAAAATCAAGCGCGGTTTTCCCCGCAGGGGTGGCTGCCGTCTTGTCGGCGCCTTTCCCGAGCAGGAGCCTGACCACGTCCACCTGGCCCCGTTGCGCCGCCAGGGTAAGCGCCGTATTGCCCTGCCGGTCGGCAGGCGTGGCCACGGCACCTTTTTCAAGAAGTTCGGACACCACCTGCGGAAGTCCGCTCCAAGCAGCCCACATCAGCGCCGTCCACCCATCCTTGTCCTTCGTCCCGACTTCCGCCCCGTCCTGAAGGAGCATCCGGATAATGGGTGCTCGTTTTTCGTCAATCTCCACGATCCGGTTGGTTGTTGAATAGTTTGCATAAGCCGCCCATAGGAGCGGGGTGCGCCCGAAACTATCCGGCTTGTCGCGAGGATTGGCGGAATCCTTCAAGAGAGCCGCCACGGCGTTTGTGTCATTCTGGAGAATGGCCGTCACCACGGGGTCGTTCTGGGGAGCCCCATGCTTCAAAGTCGAAAAGGCCGTATTGACGATATAGACAAATACGGTGGAGACGCCGAACAGGATGACCGCATCCTTGATGATGGCGCTGATCGGCGTCATGGTGATTCTCCTGGGGAATCCCCGGGTTCGGGAATCGAAATTTTCCGGGCCGGTTCGTCCTTTTTGGTGTGCGTGATATAGTTGCGGAGGGCAATGACCGCGACAGGGCTCATCACCGCGAGGCACAGGTAGATCATCCACATGAATTCCGGCGAATCACGGTAGGGGACGTTACCGGTCTCGATCTTGGCCCGGATTCCATCGTAGGAGAATTTCGACACCAGAAGCCCGCTGAGAAACCCGTTGATGGGCTTGGAAATGAAGGTGGGCAACGCTGAAAGCGCCATGTAGGACGACACTTTGTCCTTGGGCGCCACGGAAGCGATGTATTCCGTGAACCGGGGCGAGAAGAAGAGCTCCCCAATGGCAAACACCAGAATCTGGGCAACAATGATGAAAAAATAGGCCTGGGTGACGTTATGAATTCCGGGTAAGGCCATAATCCAGCTCAACGGCACCGCCATAAAGACCAACGAGAACGCCGAAATCGCCATGCCAAAGGCAATCAGCTTGAGGGTTGCAAACCGGTTCAGGATCGGAATCAGCAGAATCAGGCCAAAGACGATAATGCCCGGGTTCACCGAATTGGCCGCCCCCAGATCAAAGTCGCTGTAGAGCACCCGGGTATAGTACTTCGGCATCACCAGGAACTGATGCGTAAAGACCAGACGCACCCCAATGGTCAGGACCAGGAAGAGAATCAGTTTGCGAAACGCACTTTCCTTCCAGACTTCCATGAAAATCGTCAGTGGGCGCCGCCCCTGGTCCCCCGTCGCAATCCGCTCGCTCTCATCGGCGTAGTTATGTTCCCGCATGAGAAAGGCACAGAGGATGCAAATGAGACTCATGATACAGCCGAAGTCGAGGATGGCGAGGTTTCCGCTGACTTCCCCGAATTTATGCCGGAATCCGTCGGTAATCACATAGCCGGCAATGATGGCGCCGACATTCATGATCAGATAATAGATATTGAACCCGGTCGCGCGGGTTTCCTTATTGGTGAAACGGCGAAGCGCGGTGGTCATCACCGGCGACATGAACGCCGTCCCCAAGGCCATCACGATAAGCAGGGCTTTGATGGAAAGCTGCATAGCGGGACCATGGACATACACGGGCACCATCCCCAATCCGATCCGCGAGAGGGCCAGCAACCCCATGCCGATGAAAAACGAACGGCGAATGCCGATCACATCACAGATGGCTCCCACCGCAAACACAAAGGCCGTGATATATAACGTAAAGATCCCCACCCAGGCGCCGGAATCAACATCACTGAACCCGCCATTGGCGGAGAGGTAGAGGGTGATGACGTTGATCATCGAGAAGTAAGCGAGTCCATCACAGAACTGGATGGCGTTCGTCAGCCAGAACTCCCGGGAGGCATGCTTCAGAATTCGAAATTCCGAAAAATACCCCGCGACCGCCGCCAAGGTGTTGCTTTTCATGTCCGCGCATCCTGCCAATTACGGCGAATAAAGTCCAGAGTGGTTAACGGAAATTCAATTTATTGCCTGATCGGGGACTTTTGCTAATATTCCGATCCTGAATCCAGGAGACGACACTTATGAAGACCATTCTTTGCATCGGGGCAGGCTATGTCGGCGGACCCACCATGGCGATGATCGCCAAGAAATGTCCGGACATCAAGGTGATCGTCGTGGATATCGATGCCGCCCGAATCCAGGCCTGGCAATCGGACCGCCTCCCCATCTATGAGCCCGGGCTCCAGGAACTCGTCAAGGATACCCTGAACAAGAACCTGTTCTTCTCCACCGACGTCGCCAAGGGTATCCGCGAGGCGGATATCATCTTCGTCAGCGTCAACACCCCCACCAAGATGTTCGGGCAGGGCGCCGGACGCGCGGCCGACCTCCAGTACTGGGAAAAGACCGCCCGCGAGATCAAGGCCAACTCCACCACGGATAAGATCGTGGTCGAGAAAAGTACGCTCCCCGTCCGCACCGCCGAAGCCATGGAGCGCATCCTCCACTCCGGCAACAAGACCGTCCATTTCGAGGTGCTCTCCAACCCCGAGTTCCTGGCCGAGGGAACGGCCGTCAAGGATCTTGAAAACCCCGACCGCGTCCTGATCGGCGGACACGACAGCGAGTCCGGCCGGCGCGCCGTGGCCGCCCTGGCCGATGTCTACGCGCACTGGGTCAAACGGGACCGCATCCTCACGACCAGCGTCTGGTCCAGCGAGCTTTCCAAACTTGCCGCCAACGCCTTCCTGGCCCAGCGCATCAGCTCCATCAACAGCTTGTCCGCGCTCTGCGAACGCACCGAGGCGAATGTCGCCGAAGTCGCCCGCGCCATCGGGATGGACGCCCGCATCGGGTCACGCTTCCTTAATGCCAGCGTCGGCTTCGGTGGCTCCTGCTTCAAGAAGGATATCCTGAACCTCGTGTACCTCTGCCAGCACTACGGCTTGACCGAAGTGGCCACCTACTGGGAGCAGGTGGTGACGATGAACGAGTACCAGGAGGACCGGTTCGTCAAGAATATGATCTCCACCATGTTCAACACCGTGGCCGCCAAGCGCATCGCCGTGTTCGGGTTCGCCTTCAAGGCCGACACCGGCGACACCCGCGAGAGCCCCGCCATCCGAGTCTGCCGCTTCCTAGCCGATGAGCGCGCCGCCGTGGTGGTGACCGACCCCAAGGCGCTGGATAACGCCAAAAAGGACCTGGCTGACCTGGGCGACAAGATCACCTATTCGCCGGACCCCTACAAAGCCGCCGAGGGCGCCCATGCCCTGGCCGTGGTTACCGACTGGGCCGAGTACAAGACACTGGATTACAAGCGGATCTACGCCAGCATGGCCAAGCCGGCCTTCATTTTCGATGGCCGCAACTGCCTCGATCACAAAGCCCTCTTCGAGATCGGCTTCAATGTCTATCCCGTCGGAAAAGTGCCTTTAAGCAGCCTCTAGCAGCCTTTTGAAAAGTGTTCTCTCTGATTGTTTCCGCTGGAGGGCGAGGCTTGCCGAGCCGCGGTCCAAATAAGCGCATGACAATCGAACCCCTTGTCTTTCAGGCTGATCGTTCACTTCTCATGCTCGCCAGATGCCACGGCTCAGCAAGCTTCGCCCTCCAGGTGCCTTGTGCCATGTTTGTTTTTCAACAGGCTCCTAGGGGTGGTGGCGGCTTCCGGTCTTACACGGCCACTTTGACGACGATCTTGAGCATGGGCCCCGTTCCCGCCAGGGGGGCGTGGGCATCCTCGGGGAAGAAAATGGTGAAATGCCCGGTGGGCACCGGAACCCATAGGCGCGGAGGTTCAGCATAGAATTCCAGGTCCTTGGCGGGATCATACCCAAGGCTCTTCAAGTTTCCATCCTGGTGCGCCCAACCCATGAGATCCGACCCCTCCACCAGGTATTGGATATCAATGTAACGTCGGTGGCTCTCGTACCTGGCGGCCGCCTGTCCCCGCCCGTTTTCCCGCATCACACTGGCATACAGGGCCTTCCCGTCGATCTCATTCCGGCCCAGGGGAAGCGCCTCCAGGTTCTGCTTCCGAAGCCAGTCAAACGCCTGCCCGAAGCGGGAATGCAGGCCGCCATAGCGCATCGCATTGTCCAGTTTATCCAGAATCATACCCTGCTCCTTCCGCCCGTCATAACTTATCCTTCCGTTCCTCTTCTGTTAAAAAGCACCCGGGAAGACAGGTCTCCGGACAAGGCCGGCGGCAGGGTTCGATGTGAGTTGTCACATGGGTGGAGGGATAACGGGCGGTGATCGCTTCCTCGATTTTGTCACTGATGTCATGGGCTTCGGCCACGGTTAGCTTTTCCGGTACAATCAGATGGAATTCGACAAACCGCATCGCCCCACCTTTGCGGGTGCGCAAATCATGCAGGCCCTGCACCATTGGACACAACGCCCTGATGAAATTCATGATCCAGGTTTCCTCTTCTTCCGGAAGACGGGCATCCAGCAGGTCCTTTACGGATTCGGTAGTCAGGTCCCATGCGGCCTTGAGGATTAAGACGGCCACACAAAGGGCGGCAACCGGATCCACCCAGTTGAGATTCCAGGTTGGCGCCAGCCAATACCCGCCCCAAATGACGGCCAGTCCGGCCATGACACCCACCGAGGTGTAGACATCCGTCCGGAGATGCCAGGCATCGGCCTGCAGGGCGATGGAGTCGGTTTCCCGTCCAATTTTGAAAAGACGGCCGGAGATCAGCCAGTTGGCGATGGCTGAGACCATCATCACCATCACGCCGATCCCTGCCTTCTCCAAGGGTTGAGGGGCCATGAGCTTATGGACAGCCTCATAAATGATCCAGATGGCGGCCAGAAAAATAAGGAGCGCCTCGATCGCGCCCGAGAGATTCTCGTATTTTCCATGTCCAAAGGGATGCCGGGCATCCGCCGGTTTCGCCGAGGTGCGGACGGACAGGAAGGCGATCACCGAGGCCACGAGATCTACGGCCGAATGGATGGCTTCGGACAGGACGGAGACGGACCCCATCAGCAGGCCGACCAGCAGCTTGAGTCCGACAAGCGCGGAATTGGAAAAGATCGAAAGCGCGGCCACCCCGGCTTTGCGCTTGTGCATGTCAGCGGAACAGGTATGCATCATGGCTTCCCAAAAAACACCCCGCAAGACTCCATAGTCCCGCGGGGTTTAAATCCCACTGCCGTTCAGGCCCAGCTGCACCTGCTCACAGGTCGCTTGATCCGGTCTCTCTTGAGGTTGTGATAGGCGCGACTTTAGGGGCGAACCCCCGGGGTTGTCAATCCTGACTGTCGAGGGGACAGGATAATCGACTTTCTTATCCGCCTCCTTGACATCGCCCCCTCACGGACGCAATAGTAGGCGGACACTTATGAGTGATATTGCCATACAAGTTGAGGGAGCGGGCAAGCGGTTCCGCCTGAAGAGCGCCGGGGGGAATACCCTGAAGTCGCTGGTCATGGACCGGCTCCGCCGTCCGGACGCGGCCGCGCGCGAGCTCTGGGCCCTCAAGGATGTGTGCTTCACGGTTGAACGCGGCTCCACCCTGGGCCTTATCGGAGCCAACGGCGCCGGCAAGAGTACCCTCCTCTCACTGCTGGCGGGCACGATGATGCCAACCGAGGGAACCCTCAAGACCCACGGCACGATTTCTTCCCTGCTGGAACTGGGCGCAGGATTCCACCCGGACCTGACCGGGCGAGAGAACGTTTTCCTTGCTGGCGCCATCATGGGGCTGACCCGTGAGCAGATGAACCGGCGCTTTGATGCCATCGTTGAATTTGCCGACATCGGCCAGTTCATCGAGCAGCCCGTAAAGCATTATTCCTCGGGCATGTACGTCCGGCTCGGCTTCGCCGTGGCCGTCGAGGTGGATCCCGATATCCTGCTGGTGGACGAGGTGCTAGCCGTGGGCGATGCCTCCTTCCAGCGCAAGTGCCTGCGCCGCATGGCGGAATTCCGGGAACAGAAGAAAACCATGCTGATCATCTCCCATGACCTCGCCACCATCCAGTCGGTCAGCGACCAGATCCTGTTCCTGGATCACGGCCGCGTCCTGGGCCATGGCAGTCCGACCCAGGTCATCGGGCAGTACCAGTCCTTCTGGCGCGAGCAGATGAGCTCCGAGCGCCGCCGCGAATGGGGAACCCGTGAGGTGATCCTGACCGGCGCCCAATTCCTGGACGAAGCCGGCCATGAAACCACCAAGTTCTCCTGGGGCCAGTCCCTCTCGGTGCGGCTGCATTACGAGGCCAAAACCCCGGTCGGCCCCTCCGTGTTCGGGTTCGGGATCAGCGACGAGAACGGGCACCTGGTTCATGGCAACAACTCCCAGATCGAGAATGTCGCCATCCCGGCGCTGTCGGGAACCGGCACCGTATCGCTGAAAATCCCCGCATTGAACCTGGCCAGGGGCACCTACCTGTTCTCGTTCTCCGTCCACTCCGCCGACCACAAGGTCAACTATCACCGGCTGGACCACGCCTTCGCGATCGGTGTGGAGTCGGCCAAGCCCTTCGAGGGCATGTGCTACATGCCAAGTGAATGGAAACAGGAGCCGGGACCATGCGCCTGATCATCGCGGGACAGGACCGGTCATCCGATATCGGCGCCACCCTGAGCGGCCAGGCCAAGCGGCACCAGGGCGCCCTGTCACGCTGGTCGCCCGGGGATTCCGCCCTGTCCCTCAAGCACTCACGAAACGCCGCGGATTACCTGACCCGCTACTGCAGGCTGATGAGGCTCCGTTACGCGGTCAGCACCGAATCGTTTCCCATCCCGGGCAAGCCCGGCGCATCCGGCTCCCTGCTCCGCAAGGTGAAGGGCTTCCTGTGGAAATTGCTGCGGTACCAGCACGACCGGATGGCTTTCCAGCAGAACAGCGTCAACGAGCTGATGATCAGCGCGGCTGATTTCCAGCAGGCGCGGATCGCCGCCCTCGAGCAGCGGATTCAACAACTGGAGACCGATCTTGCCTCCCTCCGCGGAAAGGACCGGCCGTGAAGCCCGGGTCCATCCATCAGGTCCTGGCCGGGTTCGCCAGGGGCGATGCCATCTCCCACGAGGCGCTGACACTCCGGTCGCTTTGCCGGGAGCTGGGCTTTGCCTCCGAGATTTATGCCCCGGCCGATCGCATTGCCCCTGAGGCGGCGGGCGAATGCCGCCCGCTCGGCGAATACCGGCAACAGGCGGCCGATATCGCCATCGGCCATTATTCCATCGCCTCGGCCGCGACCGACATTTTCCTGGCCTCGCCGGCGCGGAAAATCCTGATCTACCACAACATCACGCCGCCGGATTTTTTCATTCCCTTCGATGCCGCCATCGCCCGGCAACTCACTGAGGCCCGGCAGGGCCTGCCGTTGATCCTTTCCAGGATGGATGCCGTCTGGGCGGATTCGGAATTCAATGCCGCCGAGGCAAAGGCGCTCGGGGCCCCCGACGCGAAAGTCTTTCCCCTACTCTTCAACTCCGCCGATCTCGATATCCCGCCGGATCCCGCCGTGCTGGCGAAGTTCGCGGTGCCCATGAAGAATATCCTGTTTGTGGGCCGGATTGCCCCAAACAAAGGCATCGAGGACCTGATCACGGCCTTCGCCTGGTTCCACAGGAACATCGAGCCGCAGAGCCGGCTGCTGATCGTGGGATCCGACCGCAGCGCCCCGACCTATTACGCCATGCTCAAGATGCTCGCGGCGGAGCTGGAACTCGACACGGTCTTCTTCGAGCGCTTCGCCTCGCCTGCCGGATTGTCCGCCTACTATGATGTCGCCGATTGTTTCGTGACCACCAGCCAGCATGAGGGCTATTGCCTGCCCCTGCTCGAAGCCATGCACAAAGGCGTCCCCGTGATGGCCCGACGCACCGGCGGAACCCCGGAAGCCATGGGCAATGCAGGGATCCTGATTGAGGATTTCAGTCCGCCGGAACTGGCCGAACTGATGGGGTTGATCTGCCATGACGCCCCCCTGAAACAGACCGTTCAGGCGTCCCAACAGAAGCGCATGGAGGCCGTGCATAACCGGCCAGTCAAGGACGAGTTTCTGGGTCTGCTCTCGGGATTATTGTGACAAGGCTTTCTTAGCCGATCGTAATGCCGGCAATGCCATCCGGTCCTTCTGCCTGTTCAGGAAAGTCTTGCTGGCTATGACGCGGTCGAGGGGCAACACCTTGATCGTGAATTTCCCCATGGACACCTCACACGCCCCCTTGATCTCCTCGTCGAACGACTTCACTCCATGCACCGTGAGGACGATGTCAAAACAGTCAACATGATCCCCGGCAAACATGGGCGGATTCAATCCCAATGGCGGCACCAGCACCCCATCCAGCTTCTTCAACGCCTTCCGGATCCCCGGATGATCAATATTTCGAAACCAGAGATCGACATCCTGGGTCACCATGGGCGCTCCCTGGAGCGCGGCGGCGGAAAGCCCCACCACCATGAAGGGAACCTTATTGC
>JBAXRC010000023.1:0-12012 GCA_037131415.1 bacterium
CGTCGATACCAAGCGCGTTTTCCATTACCTCGTCAAACCCGAGAAGTGGGACAAGACGAGCGCCAATGACGTGGAAACACGGATGTATGAAGTGCTGCCGACCGATCTGCCGGACGATCAGTACCCGACTTTTGCCTTTGTCAGCGATGGCGGGGTGCGGAGTAAGTGCTTCGACCTATCCTATCCCGCTCACGAAATCGACCAGTTGCCAAACAAACAGGAGAGCCTGGAATACGAGGCCATCAAGCGCGATCCCACCCACAAATGGTCGCTTCGGCAATACGACCGCCTGATGACCGGATTCAATTCTTTCCATGAACAGGTCTATCAGACGGTTAAGGACCGCGTGAACGGCAAGAACGACATCATCGAGGAGGTCTGCAAGTTCCTTTATCTGGAGTCTTACCGCCTGAACCATGATGGCGAAGCCCTTGCGTTTAAGCACGAGGGGCAGACCCTTAACCTCGGCACTGTGTTCACGACGGCCTATGTACGCGAACATGAGAAGAAGGCGGTTGCCCAGATTCAGTCGGCTTTTGACCACTTCAAGAGCCATCCGGACTATGCCGTGACCGATGACGCCGGCGAGCGGCACCCCATCTTCGACCGCAACACCCACCTGCAACTCGAACAACCCCGGAATTACGTCACTCTGCTGGACCTGCTACAGGATCTTGGGCCGGTGACCGACAACAAGGGGCGCACCGTTAAGAAGCAGGGGACCCTGAAGGATGTCTCCAACGACGCCCTGGGCCGGGCCTTTGATGTCTTCCTGCGCGGCAATTTCGACTCCAAGGGCGGCTTGGGCATCTACCTGACACCGGCTCCGGTCAAGGATGCCATCATGGAGATGGTGTTCCACGACATCAAAGAGGAGACCCCCGAAATCCTCACCGGCCGCCGCGCCGATGGCACCCCCATCTTCCGCGCCTGCGACCCTACCTGCGGCTCGGGTGGTTTTCTGGTTAAGATGCTGGGCTACTTGGAACGTGCGCTGTATGACTTGTCGAGCAAGGAGGTTAACAGCGACACTGGCCGAGCACGCCTCTTGCAGGATATCAAGGATAACAGCATTGTCGGCGCCGATGCGGCGCCTATGATGGTGACCTTGGCGCGCGTGAACATGGCGCTCATGGGGGCGCCCAAGGCCCATATCTTCTACACCCAAAACTCGCTCATTACGGACCAACTCAAACCCTGTAGCTTTGATCTGGTGGTCACGAATCCGCCCTTCGGTACGCCCAAGTTCACGAAAAATCAGGGCGACGCCCGCAAGCGCTACGAGGAAGAGATGGAGAAGATCTTGGCTCGGTTCCGTGCCGATCTGGTCTCCACCGGTAGAACAAAGGAAAGCTACACCTATGAGCCGACTGTGGCGGGTAAGGCCATGGGCGCGAAGCCCGACAACAAGAGTGTCTGGAAACCCGTAAAGCCGGCCAGTATTGATCCGGCCGTGCTCTTCATTGATCGCTGCCTGGAGTTGCTCAAGCCGGGCGGTCGGCTGCTGATCATCCTGCCCGACGGCGTGTTGTGCAATTCCGGCGACCGCTACGTACGCGAATATATCATGGGTAAGAAGGACGAGCAAAGCGGCGAGTTCCATGGCGGCAAGGCCATCGTCAAGGCCGTGATCAGTCTACCTGCGGATGCCTTCAAACTCTCCGGTACAGGTGCCAAGACGAGCATCCTATACCTCCAGAAACGGCATGCCCGGCCTGATGATGCGCAGCACTTCCAGGACGAACCCCAGACGGACGTATTCATGGCCGTGGCCGATACCCTTGGCTACGAGGTCAAGAACAACGTCGAGGATTACTCAAAGGGGTTGGCGAATGATTTGGCCCTGATCACGGGTGCCTACGTGAGGGGCGAGTAATGTTTACGTCACGGGTTTTGTATGATGCTCTAGGAGCTAGGCTCGATGCCGAGTTCTACCATCCCGACTACCGTGCAAACGAACGGCGTCTGAAGGGATGCTCTGTCAGTACAGTGCCTCTCCGTCAAGTGGCCAAGAAACTCAAGTGTGGTCCATTCGGATCCTCTTTGCATGCGGAGGACTATGTGGCCGGAGGTGTTCCCTTCGTCCATCCAACCTGTTTTTCTCGTGGCTATTTTGATTCAGCCAAACTGCTCACCATATCCGCGGAGGACAGCGACAGGTTGCGGTCAACCGAGTTCAAATCTCCAGCCCTAATCTTCACTCGGGTTGGCGAACCAGAGTGTTGCGTCGTCCCGGCGAATCTGGGGCGTTTCAACATTCATGGCGATGTGATTGGGGTCGAAACAGCTTCAGGAAGTGACCCCTTTTTCATCTCTGCTTTCTATGAATCCAGGACCGGACTTATCGAATTGCGCCGTTATCAAGCGGGTTCAACACGGCCACGTACGAATACGGACTCACTGGCTGAGACCCTGGTACTTCAGCCCGACTTGAGAGTCCAAACATACATTGGAGATATGGTGCGCCGGGCCGAACAGCTTCGCGAACGTGCACGGCTGTTGGAAGCTGAGGTAGATGCGTGCCACGCCAAGCGCATCCCGACTCAGGAAGGTCTTCATTTTGCCAAGAGAACGCGTCGAGTATCGATCGCGCTTCTGACCGAACGGATGGATGCGCACTTCTATCCTGGTGTTGTTGAGCAGTACAAGGCCAGGCAGGCATTCGGCTGGACGACGTTGCGGAGTCTCTGCATATCCGTTCGCACTGGGATTACACTTCCAGATACAGTGGGCGAAACCTCTGTTCGCCAGGCAACCGTCGCGAATCTGTCTCGCAATTTCCTCTATGGGCAGTATCGGCGTGTCGACCGTCCCAGGAAACTTGATGGCCAATTGGGCTCTCATGACCTGCTCTTCTGCGATGCCGCGCATACCAAGAATTACATTGGCAAGGAGATCTGCTATTCGCACAAACAGGACGGGATATTTCCATCCACCGAAGTGATGGTCATCACGGTCGACAGAAAGAAGATCCCGGCTTCGTATGTCCGTGCCTACCTCCTGACAAAAGTCGGCTATGTGCAACTGCAATCCACGATTCGGGGGATCTCGGCCCACTCCTATCCCGCTGATGTTGCGCGCTTGGAGATTCCAGTGCCGGTGGTATCTGAATGTGACAGAGATGAGTGGTTCAAAACAGATGACCTGATGCTCGCGGCAGGCACTGCAAACGAAACGGCAACCATCCTTATAACCGCTGCCAAGCACCTGGTTGAAGCCCTCATCGACGGCAAGGTGACCGAGGCCGATTTCGTGCAGGCCCAGGAAGCGCTGGAGCGCCATGACCGCGGCTCGGACCGGGCCTTGCTAGCGCGACTGACCGCCCAAGGAATGGATGTTGCCGGAGCCAAGCCGCTGTTTCCTGATCTGGACAAATTGTACGAGTTGCTGGATCAGAACGATGGTGAAGACGAATAAGGAGGCGCGATGCACAGAGGATTCAACCTGACACTCAACGATGTTGATCTTTCTGGCTATCAAGCGATAGGGAAGGAGTTACACGCCGCGGACGCGAATGCCGTGAAAGTGGCTCTCGATCACTTTCTGGGACTAGATGGCGTCATTGACGGAAGCAGCCTCCAAGAACTCTGGTTCCCCCAAGTCCGAAGTGACGTCTTCATTTCGCATTCCCACGCGAACGAGGAGATGGCCCTGGGTCTTGCTGGTTGTCTAAAGCAGGAGTTTGGGTTGAAACCGTTCATCGATTCCTGCGTCTGGGGCTATGTCAATGATCTTCAACGGCAAATCGACAGGAAATACTGCCTGAATCCCGACAAAGCAAATTACGACTATGACAAACGTAACGGGACGACCAGTCACGTACACATGATGCTGTCAACCGCGTTGACCACGATGATTGACAACACCGAATGCCTAATCTTCTTGAATACACCCACGTCCATTACGACGCGAGATTCTGTATCAACAACACAGTCTCCGTGGCTCTATATGGAACTCGGCATCGCGCGCATGATCCGCCAGAAGACGCCCGACAGCCATCGTGAACTTATCAACTTGTCAGAATCGCGAGGGTGGAAGACTGCCTCGGCGCAATACAAGGCTAAGTATAAAGTTGATCTTACGCCCCTCACGCCAATTTCAAAGGATACGTTGGAGAGATGGGCGAGCGAACTCGACCTTGGGGAACGCTACCCGCTTGATTGCCTATACAGGATTACACCACCAACTAGTCAAGGAGAGCAAGCATGAAGGTTCTCGTTAACGGATCAAACCACTTCGACGATTCGGGTAGTGGGCGTCCTAAGTTTGAACAAGCTTGCAGGGACATCGGTGTGGCGCTTGCGAAGGCTGGGCACGACCTCATCATTGGATCCAGCAATCCAACTACGGCGGATCGATACATCGTCGAGGGCGTTGCCTCAGTTGAAGGCAAACACACCGTCTCCGTGCTCAGGCCCGATGAGGGCCTCTCGCCATTCTCTGAGAACCCCGTTCCACATCAAGAACGGATTCAGTTCCGGTTCATGCGTTGTCGCGGCACGTGGACGGTAGGTCGCATCCATCAGATCCTCGCCGCAGACGTCGTCATTATCATCGGCGGTGGGCGCGGGACAGCACAGGTGGGTTACTCGGCCCCTCTCCTTGGTGTTCCTGTCCTGGCATTGCCAGTTTTTGGCGGGGCAGCGAGGGAAGTATGGGACTACCTTGAACGGGACTATGACCGCGTCCCCGGCGTGAAGGAGCGCTCGGCTCAATTCCGTGAGGCGTGGCGACCCGAGCATGCGAATGCCGTTATGGCTGGCGTCAAGGCGTTGGTCGATGCGAAACTCTACAAAACCCGTCGTGCATGGCAGGGCGTCGCCGAACTTCTGCTATCAGTTGGCCTTCTGGTCTCATGGATCTGGTTGTTCAGCCGGTTGCCCTTCCCTGGGATGGGTTCGTTCTTCGTGCTGCTACTTCTGTCAGCGTTGCTCGGGACCGTGTTAAGACGCACTCTCCGGTCACTGTCAAAGTCAAGCCAAGCCCAACAGGGGCCAGCGTTCTCGCCCGATGCCGTTTGCAGTCTGTTGGTCGCATTTGGGTTGATGCTGATCGCTTTCATGGGCGATCTGACGATGACGGGAAAACTCGATCTTCTAAACCCACAATCCGCAGACCTTCAGAGAGTCAGCATCGTTTTCTCGGTGATCGGTTTCTTTGCCGGGTTCCTAATGGAGAAGGCCGCACGACTGCTCGCTGCAAAGTTGGGCTCTTCTATGTCGGGAGAAGGCGAATAGCTCGCGTTTCGAAGGATATCCATGAACCAACATCAAATAGCCAAATTGAATGACCTGAAACTCATCCCCAAGATCGGGGAGGGGATGGAGGATCTCTTTTTCTGGCTAGAGAAGGAGAAACTGGTTCAGCCGGCATCCACCTACGAGCAACCGATGCAGATCGAGAATCCGATGGAGCAGTCGGACCGCATCGTGTCCTTCACGACCGTGGCTGTCCCCATCTCCCGGGCTCCAGCATTTACGGCTCGCCAACGTGAGGTGCGGGTCAAGGACTGGCGGCAGAAGTACCCGCAAGCAGGTCCTAAAACCGAGGCCAATGCCGGTGTGTGGGCTGAGTTAGCCCATGCACGCGACGCCGTGCGCTCACTGGATTTACGCCGCATTCCGGCCGATGCCATGGCCTTCTATCGTCCATTCCACTTTCCGCCCTTCGACCAGTGGGGCATCTACCTGCTGGTTGAGCCACTCATGGACTACTTTGGCAAGTTGGCGCGGGCCGTGAAGGATATTCAGGCGTTCACCCCCGTTACCCTCATGCATGCTGTCCTTTTTGAAATCTTCCATCATGAGTTCTTTCATCACCTGACTGAATCCACGGCGACAACGGTGGAGTTGATCCTGGCGGCATGCGGTCAGAAGAAGGCCATCTACGTGGACTACTGGAACCGGCGCTTCCGGTCACAATTACCCGCGCATCCCCACGAACCATTGGAAGAGGCACTGGCTAATGTTTACGCGTACAACTCGCTCGCTTTCATCTCTCGTGTAAAAGCCGGGTACAAGACGATGGCAGTGAAACTGTATCAGGAAGTGGTGGAGCGGTACTGGTGTACGGAACCGAAGGGCTATCGGGAAGCCGCTCACTACATCAATGGGGGGCAGACCCCTGGTGCCGCCCATCTGCTGGCCATGTTGCTCAATGAGCCTTCCCGAGGGGATGCAGTCCCTCTGATGAAGTTGGCTAAATCCGTCATGCCCAACGGATTCACAGCTTTCAGCTCCAAACCGGAGATTCCCACTTATCTCGTCGGCAACGCGCAGGTCGTGAAGGCTTTTCTGGATCTGGTTCCAATTCCCGTTGAAGCCTATACATCTCTCTTCTGGCCGGTGGAGACCCCGGAACTGGACGGGTTCATCAAGAAGAAGAATGAGGATGAAAAGAAGGCGCGCGAGGACAAGAAGGAAACCGCACGCAAGGCCGCTGAAACCACACGCGGCGAGTTGTTTTAGCGGTTTGGACGAAAGGATGCACGAATGAGAGATATAAAAGCACAACTTGATGAGTTCATGGCGCACAAACAGAAGAAAGTCCTGATGCTCAAGGGCAAATGGGGCGTTGGAAAGACTTATTTCTGGAAGCACTACCTCGAAGCGAAGAACGTCGAGGGCATGTTGGAGAAGAAACGGTCCTATGTCTCCCTCTTCGGGGTCGGGAGTACGGAAGAAGTCGAACAACTTGTGCTCTGCAAGACCATGGCGCAGCGCACGGACAAGAAGTGGTTCTCAAAAACAAAGGACGTTGGGCGCAAGGGGCTAGAGTGGTTACCGGACCTTGCGGACGTTGTAGGTGCCTCAGGTGCTGCCCGACGGTTCGCGTCACTCTTCGTCAAGAACTACTTGGTGTGCTTTGATGACGTAGAACGACGTAATCCGGCCCTCACCATGGGCGCTCTTCTCGGGTTCGTATCCGTTCTGAAAGAGGAAAACAACTGCCGAATTGTGCTGATTCTAAACGAGCAGGAATTGACCGATGAGGACAAGAAGGAGTTGAGCCGTTATCGGGAAAAGGTGATGGATGAGGAGATCACCTATGAACCCACGGTTGAAGAAAATGCCGAGATCATCTTCGGCCAACGCCAGGACTTGGCCTTCTTCGTCAGCATCTTCCGGCGACTCGACCTCAATAACATCCGAGTCATGCAGCAGACAAGCTGGAATATCGAATACTTAGAACCATTCACAACAGAACTCGAACCGTCTCTCCGCGCTCTCGTCCTCAACCACGCGGTAACACTGTCCACGTTCTATCATGTGCAAGCACTCGGCGTTGACGTGCACTTCCTGCACAGTGGGGTTCCACGAATGCCGGCCCTTTTCAGCGCTCCGGATGCCGAGAACAAGGAGACCGAGGACCCAGAGGTGACTGCGGCCACGAAGGCTGGTGAATATGGCTATCGCTACGATGGGGTCGACTCCTACATTCTTGACTACATCCAGAATGGTTCCTGCGACGAAAGCGGTCTGCGCGAATATCTGGCAGTCCGAAACGAACATGAGAAGAAGTCGAACGTAACACAGAGACTCTGGGCGCTCTGGGAGGTATTTGGCGCCAACTTCAGCGTCAGCCAGTCGGAGATGATCCGGCAAGTCTCGGAATTTCTGGATAAATGCGTGGAGCTGCTCGACGAGTCCCAGTTCGATCAACTCTGCGACCTGCTCAAGGATCTTGGTAGTGACGGCAGTGTGCAGAAATGGCGCGAGCGGTTCGTCAAGGAACACATCGATGCATATGACATTAGAGATCTGAGCGGCTTTCGGCGGGCAAATCGAAGTCCGGAACTGCGCAAACTCATCGAGGAGCGCATGCGGGTTGTAAGGTCCGAATTCACGCTTCAACAGATGTTTACGCGTTTCGCGGAGCGTACAACCTGGGATGAGAACCTGTTGCCGTACATGGACGCCTACAGTCAGGAGGAGTTCAGTGAATGGATACTGAAGGAGGATCGCGACGGATTCTTAGAGAGTCTGCGGGACTTCCGAATGGTATTGGCGCTCAACCGTGCAGATCGAGTTCGCGTCTCGCTCGATGCTAAGATTACGAACGCACTGCGCTCGATTTCGGCGCGTAGCTCGCTCGACCGGCTGAGAATCGCAAATCGCATCGGCCCATTGCTGCCTGTTCCTCCGCCCGTTGCAAATGGCGCTGCTGCCCCTGTTGCAGTTGACAGGCAGGGCGATGCCCTGAAGGATAAACCATGACGGAGAAACGGAAGGGCAATATGAAGAAAGTAATCAGAGCTAGATCCCCGCTCTACGATCGCATCAGGCACATCCTGGAGGCCGCCCGCTCTTCCGTAGCGCGGTCAGTCAATACGACCCAGGTCGTGTCGAATTGGCTGGTTGGGCGCGAGATTGTGGAAGACGAACAGGCGGGAAAAGCAAGGGCTGGATATGGCGCGAAACTTATGGAAGGGATTTCTGCGAAACTGACTCGTGAGTATGGGTCTGGCTATTCTGTCCAAAATCTTCGCTTGATCCGGCAATTCTATCTTTTGTACCCACAGTTGATTGCCGGGTCGGAGATTCGCTACGCACCGCGTAGCGAATTGGCCGGGACGCCGGTGTCCGGCTCATTGAAGCGGAAAATGTCTAATGAGGATGCGGCTTTGACTCTTAAGGCAATTCTCCACGCACCGCGTAGCGAATCGTGGCAACCAGGTCTGCTACACCCTCATCTCTCTTGGACGCACTACCGTACACTGTTGCGCGTGGATAAACCTGAGGCGCGCGCCTTCTATGAAATTGAGTCGATTCAAAACAACTGGTTTGCGCGAGAATTGGAGCGGCAGATCTGTAGCCTGCTGTATGAGCGGCTGGCCCTGAGTAGAGATAAGAAGGGACTGCTGCGTTTGGCCCACAAAGGTCAGGAAGTCCAGAGTCCTGCGGATATCTTCAAGGACCCCGTAGTCATGGAGTATCTGGGGCTGCCAGCATCGTCTAAGTTAGTCGAATCCGACCTTGAAACGGCCCTCATCAACAACCTGCAGGCGTTTCTCCTGGAATTGGGGAAGGGGTTTGCGTTCGTGGCGCGGCAGAAACGGCTAACGCTCGATGGCGATCACTTCTACATCGATCTCGTATTCTATCACACGATCCTGAAGTGCTATGTGATCATTGACCTCAAGACCGGCAAACTGACGCATCAGGACCTCGGGCAACTCCAGTTGTATGTGAACTACTATGACCGGGAATGCCGGTTGCTGGGGGACAACCCGACGCTGGGTCTGATCCTCTGTGCTGAGAAGAACGATGCAGTGGTGCGATACACCTTGGGCCCGGAGCAACAAAGGAAGATCTTTGCGAGCCGCTACAAACTGTATCTGCCCACGGCGGCGGAACTCAAAACGGAACTGCAACGCGAGATCAAGATGCTGCGACGATGAAGAAGACGACCATAAAGGCAATGCACGACTTGCTTGTGACCGGCGAGGTGTCGGCCGGGGCGCTGGCCGCGCTACCGTCCGGGCCGAGTCTCGGCCTCTGGTGCGTAACGGGTGCCAACGCCGTGGCCACCCCGGCGTTGGTTCGTTTGTGGTCGAAAATGTCCGATGAGTCGGAAACCATCGCGGCGGTTGCCTCCACTGAACCCTCCATTCGCCAGAAGTGGCTGGGGATGCTCGCCGCACGGGTGAAGGAGGTTGGCCAGCGCAGGGATGCCGCAACACTGTGCAATATGATAGAGGCATTGGGACCGGCCGCTGGGGAGGTTGATAAATTGCTGGCAGGCGCGCGGCCGGACCCGACCGGCCTCGGTGAACTGGAGACTGAACTGCTCGGCTGTCAGGCGCATCAAGCGCCCGCGGTTCCGAAGTTGCTGCGTTGCATTAGTGCGACAACCCCGCTGATCGAGGGCGGCATGGCGTCGCATGCCGCCGCTTTGCCACCGGTAACCCCACTGGATCAGGCCGCGAACTGGGTTTCCGGACGGCTTATCCAACTACCGGATAAGGATATGGCCAGCGTGGACTGCGATTATGTTCTCTCAGGTTGCATCGCTCCTCTTAGGAAGCGGGAAAGCGCGTCGTCCGATGACACGCGTACGGCGCGGATGCGCTGGATTCTGGCCCGGCCATGGCTTGCTTTGCTCTCGCAAGTGGTGTTCACTCAGGATGCGTGGCATGCCGAGCATCTGGCCGGCGGACTGGCCCTTGAATTGGATCGGACGACGTTGGAGACCTATTTACGGCCGCCGTGCGTGCAAGTGGTCGTAACCTTGGCGGATGGCCAGGAAATTCTTTGCGGGTCACTCGGGAAACTTCTTTTGCGGACATTGGACCGACTCGGCGTTATGGTACTCTCGCCCGAGAGTACAATGGCCGGGCTGGATGCAATGCTGGCGCCCGTAATCGAGTTGCTGCAGGAACAACAGGTCTGGCGTTTCAGGGAACGTGGGTTGCGTGGTGGCCGACCTGGTTTCGTGATCGATGAGGGATTCGCGGTTGATGCGTACCGCATTTTTGGCGCCAGATACTTCAACCGCGGCGCCGAGACACTGACCGCCGCGATTCGTGCGGCGGCCGAAGCTTGGGCGACAGACATCACTGCGGAGACACGGAAGGCGGGGAGGTAAAGCACAATGGCGACATCTAAAGTGAAACATGAATGGGCGGTAGGCGGAGTATCGGGTTACCCGCTGTCGCATCCAATCGTAGGCCAAGGCGAGTTCTTTGATCGCTTCCGCCATTTTATTCGACTCGTTGAACACGATAAGGAAGGTTTTGTTCAGATCTTTGCCATCATTGCCCAGTGGGGTGTTGGTAAATCGCGTCTGGGTTACGAACTGATCGCCCAGATGAATGATAACTCGCGTGGCTGGTTTGTGCGGCAGCCTGATGGGTCTCTTTCAGAAGGGCACTTGTTCGACACGGCTGCGGCACGGGACAAGTACCTGGGGCTCTATATCCGATATTCGCAGATCGCCACCCGATTCCAGAATGTGGACAACTGGTTCGGCTTTGGCCTGTACAAGGCTCTTGCTCCCATGGCTAAAGAGCAGACGGATTCCTCTATCCAGGGACACGTTGCTCGGGAAGCGGCGAGCCGACTCATGGTGAAGGGCTTTGATTCCGCGCGCTTGGCCAAGGCGTTGGAGATTGATCAGGGGTATTCCGATGAACGCTTGTTTGAGGACCCCGTCCTGGTCACCCGGCTATGTGATCAGGCGTATGCCTATCTATGCGAGCTGGGCATTGAGTACGTTGTCGTGGTTCTGGATGAACTGGAGACGGCGGCCGAAGCGGCAACCTATGGTCTGGAACAGCAGGATATGAAGCCTCTGGATGGCCGGGCGATCAAAATGATCGGCACGGCGATCAAGGAAGAAGACCCCCGCAAGAAACTCCCCTGGTTGCGCTACGTCGCCCTCTGTTCGTCGGCCATTGGGCATGAACTCCGTCAGGTTCAATCAACGGCTCGGCGATTCGAGGTGATGGAACTGCATCAGAATGTGTTTGCCGACGTGAGCGACTTCGTGGCCAAACTTCAGGAGTCCGGTCGGCTGGAGCGGGTCTACCCGGCTGGTACCATTGAAGCCGCGTATGCCATGAGCGGGGGTAATTTCGGATGGTTCAATGTGATCATGGCAAATGTGGACCAGGTTCTGCGCGACCAGGCCACGCGCGTGTTCACCGTTGGGGAGTTATTCGACGAGACGGTCCATTGTTCGAATCGTGTGCGGGATTACGTGCTGGATCACACCGCGCTATCGCAACTCACGATCCGCTCCGAATTCAAGGATGCGGCGAAAGAACTGCTGTTTGGCCAACTGCCACGCCCGGTCGCGGAGGGATCCCCCGAGCAGAGGGATGCCCTGCTTGCGGCGCGCAATGAATACGACGAGCCCATTGCGGTGCCGTATCAACGCGTGGAATGGGATGAGGACGCATGCGCCAAGGCGCTGAAGAACGCAAAGTTCGTTCGTGAGAAGGAACGATGGCGCCTGCAAGGCGTTGACGAAGCCCTCGACTTGCGGCAACTCCTCGCCAATCTGCATACC
>JBAXRC010000024.1:0-11863 GCA_037131415.1 bacterium
AATCCGCGTCATTTCCATCGACCTCAATGGGAACGGGGTTGTGGATTCCGGGGAGGATTTCTACGGAACCCACAGGGCGGTCATGCAGGCCATTGCAATGGGGCGTTATCCCTCCCCTCCGGCCCGCGATCTGAATCTGGTGCATCATGGGAAACCGCCGGCCGGGCCAGTTGCCGATTTTATCAAATGGGTGCTTACAGAGGGGCAGGTGTTTGTATCCGAAGCCGGCTATATCGCCCTGCCCGCCGAAATACTCAACACCGAGAAGACAAAGCTGAAGTAGCCAATGGATCGTGATTCCATACGGAAGGGGCTGGATCGCTGGGGCCGCTGCGGCATGGTTATCGCGGCGGTGTTGTGTATTTTACTTCTGTTGCTTATGGTGTTGGGTCTGCTATGGAAATCCTGGCCCATTCTTGAATCACATTCACTGGCAGGCTTGTTTCTGTCCAGTGTTTGGAAACCCCATGGAGGACAGTTTGGGTTTCTGGCCTTTATCGTAGGCTCCTTGTGCATCACTGGAGTCGCCGTGCTGCTGGCCATGCCGGTTTCGCTGTTGACGACCATCTATCTGTCTGAATATGCCGGGCGTCGGATCCGGGCGGTGATGTCACCCCTGATCGATCTCCTGGCGGGCATTCCCTCGGTGGTTTACGGGGTGTGGGGAGTGCTGGTGGTCGTTCCTCTGGTGAAAGATTTTTTGGCGCCGTTATTTGGGCGGTTTTCATCCGGGTACTGTGTTCTTTCAGCAGGGGTGGTGCTGGCCATCATGATTCTGCCCATCATCATTCATGTAGGTACGGACGTGTTGAAGTCCGTCCCCCAGGGACTACGCGAGGCCTCCCTGTCACTGGGCGCGAATCGGTGGGAAACGGTGAAGCATGTGGTGTTGCGGCGTGCGGCGCCGGGCCTTCTGGCCGCCAACGTATTAGGCGTGTCGCGGGCCTTTGGGGAGACGATGGCCGTCCTCATGGTGGCGGGTAACGTCGCGGTGATTCCGAAATCAGCATTTGATCCCGCCTACCCGCTTCCCGCGCTCATTGCCAACAACTACGGCGAGATGATGTCGATCCCGCAGTATGACTCCGCCCTGATGCTGGCGGCGCTCATGCTTTTCGTGGTGGTACTGGGTTTCAATTTGTTGTCGCGCTGGGTATTTGCCCGTATGGAGTTGCACATTTCAGGATGAACCCATGAGAAAGAAGATTGAAGAAATTGCGGCCAAAATCCTAATGATCGGAGCCACCGTGGTGGTGGCCGGGATGGTCGTTCTGATTCTCGGAACCGTGCTGTGGCGCGGTCTCCCGGCGTTGAGTTGGGAAATGATCTCGCAGACTCCGTCCGGAGGTTACTATCTCGGAAAGGGCGGCGGCATTCTCAATGCCATCGTCGGGTCCCTTCTGGTGGCCGGTGGCGCAACCCTGCTATCGCTTAGCCTGGCTTTACCGGTGGCGTTGTGCCTGAATGTCTACTTCAAGACCCGTTCCCGACTGGCGGGTTGTGTCAGAGCCTCGCTGGATGTGCTGTGGGGTGTGCCCTCCATTGTCTATGGTGCTTTCGGCTTTGCTCTCATGCTTTGGCTCGGACTCCGCGCCTCCCTGCTGGGGGGTATCATAACCGTGGCCCTGATGATCCTCCCGATCATGATCCGGGCCATGGACGAAGTGATTCACATGGTTCCGCGCGAGATGCTGGAAGCCTCAGATGCCCTGGGTGCCACCCGGTGGGAGGGCGCCTGGAAAGTGATCCTCAGGCAGGCGCTTCCCGGCCTGGCAAGCGCGGCGCTAATCGCCTTCGGGCGGGGTGTCGGGGATGCGGCCTCCGTTCTTTTCACAGCGGGATTCTCAGACCGGATTCCGATGTCACTAGCGGAGCCGGCCGCGACCCTGCCGCTGGCCATCTTCTTCCAGTTGGGCACCCCATTCCCGGAGGTACAGCAACGGGGCTATGCCGCCGCGCTGATTTTAACGGCCATCGTACTGGCGGCCAGTGCCTTGGCGCGTCTGGTCAGCCACCGGGCGGGACGGTACGTAATCCGATGAAGGCCATGCCATGACAGCCAATACCCACATTGAAGTGAAAGACTTGAACGTGCATTACGGCGCGGTCCATGCCCTGAAAAACATCCACGTCAGTATCCCCAATTGCCAGATCACGGCGGTCATCGGCCCCTCCGGTTGCGGCAAATCCACGTTGTTACGTTCGTTCAACCGCATGCTCGACACCATGGACGATGTGCGGGTCACCGGTGGGGTGCTGGTCGACGGCGAGAATATTTTTGCGACCAACGCGGATGTGCCGCGTCTCCGCCGCAAGATGGGCCTGCTTTCTCAGCGGCCGTTTCCCCTGCCCATGTCGATCTATGACAACGTGGCCTACGGGCCGCGCATCCATGGGATCGGCCGCCGTTCCGACCTGGATCGTACTGTGGAGAAGTACCTCCGGATGGCCAACATGTGGGATGAGGTCAGAGACCGGCTGCATGAGCCCGCCGCACGGTTGTCGATCGGCCAGCAGCAACGGCTCTGCCTGGCGCGGGGCCTCGCTGTGGAACCCGAGATCATCCTGGCGGATGAGCCCACCTCGGCGCTGGACCCGATTTCAAGCCGTCACATTGAACACCAATTTCGCGAATTGAAGGCGGACTACACGCTGGTGATCGTGACCCACATTCTCCGCCAGGCCCGTCGCCTGGCCGACTATGTGCTGTTCATGTACCTGGGCGAACTCATCGAGCATGGTCCGGCGGCCGAATTGTTTGAGAATCCCCGTGAGGATTTGACGAAGGACTATATCAAGGGAACAATCAGTTGAGGGGCAGGGTGATGATGACAGGCAAGATTCAACCGGCGGTGGTGTGGTTCACAGGATTATCAGGATCCGGCAAGAGCACCCTTGCGGAGAAGGTGGAATGTGCCCTGAAGGCTCGCGGTGTGGACACCGAAACGCTGGATGGCGACCGGGTTCGCGCCGCCTTTCCGAGCATCGGCTTCTCCCGGGACGAGCGCAACGATCATATCCGGCGCATGGGCTTCATGGCGGGTCTTCTTGAGAAACACGGTGTGGTGGTGCTGGCGAGTTTTGTGTCGCCTTATGCAGAGGCCCGCCAGGAGGCGCGCCGGCAATGCCGCAATTTCATCGAAGTCTATCTTTCCACCCCCCTTTCCGAATGCGAACGGCGCGATGTGAAAGGCCTCTACGGCAAGGCGCGCCGGGGCGAGATCGCCAACTTCACCGGCGTTAGTGATCCGTATGAAGTCCCTGAGAATCCCGATCTGGCCATCGACACCACCGCCGTGGGTGTGGAGGAAGCCGTCGCCCTGGTACTGAGGAGATTGCAGTCATGACAATTCATTCCCTGACCCATCTGAAGCAGCTTGAAGCCGAGAGTATTCACATCATGCGCGAGGTGGCCGCGGAATTCGAGCGCCCCGTCATGCTCTACTCGGTCGGGAAAGATTCCTCGGTCATGGTTCGGCTGGCCCAGAAGGCCTTTCACCCCGGACGGATTCCCTTTCCTCTGATGCATGTGGACACGGGGTTCAAGTTCAAGGAAATGTATGAGTTCCGCGACCGGTTCGTGAAGGAGATCAAGGCGGATCTCATTGTGCATCAGCATGAAAAATCAGCCGACCCATCGGTGAATCCCTTCGCCCTCGGAACCCAGAAGTGCTGCGCGATCCTCAAGACGCAGGCCTTGGTAGAAGCCATCCGCAAGCATAAATTCGACGCCGCCTTCGGGGGCGCCCGCCGCGAGGAGGAGAAATCGCGGGCCAAGGAGCGGGTGTTCTCCTTTCGGGACGAGCTCGGGCAGTGGGATCCCAAGAGCCAGCGTCCGGAGCTATGGAGCCTTTATAATACCCGGGTCAACAAGGGCGAATCCATCCGCGTATTCCCCATTTCCAACTGGACCGAGTTGGATGTCTGGCAATATATCTACATGGAAAAGATTCCGGTGGTGCCGATGTACTTTGCCCGCGAGCGTGACATGATCGTTCGGGACGGGCAGTTGATCCCGTTCGAGGAAACCCTGCCGCTCAAACCGGGCGAACACCCCCGCAAGGTGCTGAGCCGCTTCCGCACTCTGGGCTGCCATCCCTGCACTGGGGCCATCCGGTCGCCGGCGGCAACCGTGGCGGAAATCATCGAGGAGATGATGGTCGTGCGCATCTCTGAACGCTCCACCCGTGTGATTGACCATGATGCCGAGGGTTCCATGGAAATGAAGAAACGCGAAGGGTACTTCTGATATGAACGCGATTGAAGCATTTCTGGCGGAGAATGAGAAGAAGGACCTGCTGCGGTTCTCGACGGCGGGCAGCATTGACGACGGCAAGTCAACCCTGATCGGCCGCTTGCTGCACGACTCGAAGAACGTCTACGAGGATACGCTGGCGTCGATCAAGAAGGCGTCCCGTGAAAAAATGTCGGAGGAGCAGATCGACCTGGCCCTGCTCACCGACGGGCTGAAGGCTGAGCGCGAGCAGGGTATCACCATTGATGTCGCCTACCGCTATTTTTCGACCCCGCGCCGGAAATTCATCATCGCCGACACGCCCGGACACGAGCAATACACCCGGAATATGGCGACCGGCGCCTCGACCGCCAATCTCTCCGTTGTTCTGGTGGATGCGCGTCATGGAATGCTGTCCCAGACTCGGCGTCATGCCTTTATCGCCTCCCTGCTGGGGGTGCCGCACATGATCGTGGCCGTGAACAAAATGGATGCCGTGGACTTTCAGGAAGACGTCTTCAAGGCGATTCGCGACGAGTTCGCCGAGTTTGCCGCCAAGTTGGGGATAAAGGATCTGCGCTTCATTCCGCTGAGTGCCCTCAAGGGCGATAATGTTGTCCATCGTAGCGGAAACATGCCTTGGTACCGTGGCGAAAGCCTGATGGAAATCCTGGAGAACGTATATATAGGCAGTGACCATAATCTCGTGGACCTGCGGTTCCCCATCCAATATGTAGTGCGCCCGGACATGGGCTTCCGCGGCTATGCCGGGGTTGTCGCCTCAGGCGTAATCCGCCGGGGTGACGAGGTGCTGGCGCTCCCCTCCATGAAAGTCAGCCGGGTCAAATCGATTGTCACCTTTGATGGCGACGTGGAAGAGGCCTGTCCGCCCATGTCGGTGACGATCACTCTGGAAGACGAGCGTGACATCAGCCGGGGAGAGATGCTGGTCCGCCGTCATAACCTTCCCAGAATGGACCGGCGTTTTGAAGCCATGGTGGTGTGGATGGGGGATGCCCCGATGGATTTGAACACCAGTTACTGGATCAAGCACACCACCCGTCTGACTCGGTGCCGGGTGGATGACATTCGTTACAAGGTGAATGTGAACACCCTGGCCAGGGAGGCGATGACGGAGCTGGCCTTGAATGAAATTGGCCGGGTTGTCTTCACCGCCAACCAACCCCTTTTCAGTGATGCCTACGAGAAGAACCGGGGGACCGGCTCGTTTATCCTGATTGATCCCGTGACCAACGCCACCGTGGCGGCCGGAATGATCATTGACCGTGAACCGGCGGAACAGCTTGCGGCCCGCATCACACCCGGGGTCGCGGCTCACACGATGAGTCGGCATGGCCGCCAGATAGAGGCGGGGGAGCGGGTGGCGCGATACGGGCAGAAGCCGGCGACCCTGTGGCTGACCGGCCTGGTGGGATCGGGGAAATCGAGCCTGGCTGGCGCTCTCGAGAGGAAGTTATTTGACCTGGGCGCCGTCAGCGTAGTCCTCGATGGCTCGAATGTGCGGTCGGGTCTGAATCGCGAACTGGATTTCACTCCCGAAGGGATGTCGGAACATCTGCGTCGGGTGGCAGAAATGGCGAGAATCCTGAACGATGCCGGGCTGGTGGTCATCTGCGCCTTTGTCTCCCCCCACGAGAAGGTGCGCCAGCAGGTGGGTGAGATTATTGGACCCGACCGGTTCATGGAAGTTCATGTGGATGCGCCCCTAGAGTGGTGCGAGGCGCATGACCACTCCGGGTTATACCCTCGTGCCGTGGCCGGTGTGGTGCGCAACGTGGCTGGCATCAATTTTCCCTATGAAGCCCCGTCCACGCCATCACTCCGGGTATCGACGCCTGACATGACGCCTCAGGGTGCCGTCGCCGGTGTCCTGAACCTGCTTCGTGAACGAGGGATATTCCCTGTCGGAATTCCCACCAATGTGTGAAGTAGCAACGTTTCCTGCAGGAGTGGTGCCCGATTGAAAATTCAAGGCAGCTTGGAACGCGTTATGAAATTTGGCGCTGTCGGGGTCTCGACATTCGCCCTGGACCTAACTCTCCTCTATGTGTTTATCGACTGGTTGGTATGGAATTACATGATCGCGACGGGGCTCGCGTTTACGATCGCCGTCTCTATCAACTATTATTGCGATCGGCGCTGGGTGTTTAAAGGCTCGCTCAGGTCCATCCATGCGGGGTATGTCATGTTCCTGGCCATAGGATGCGTGGGCGCGGCCATTGCCATGGCCGGTATGTCCGTCCTCGTGGGGGTCTTCCACATTCATTATGTCGCGTCCCGCATCGCCATCGCGAGCCTGGTGGGCCTGTGGAATTATTTCATGAACCTCTACGTGAACTTTCAGGTGGCCGGAATGCATGAGAAGGCCTCCTGAATTGGTTCCCCGCCACCGAGCCCCTGGTTGTCGGCTAGCGAGCATCTAACGGGAGGGTTGTTGTTTCCTAACACAGGTTGTCTATCGTCTTGCCCAAGTTAAGGAGGTGTGACGGTATGAAATGCTTAAGCTGCAACAACGAAGTGGACGTCAAGAAGAATGAAATCCCGCCCAGATGGTACGGACATTACGAGAACGCAAAACTCGCGAAGATCATGTGTGTGGAGTGCCTCGTGGCTCACAAAGGGATTTGGGATTTGGTCCGGGCGGGTGGTTTGGACAACAAGCAAACCGTAACGGCTTGATGTAAAACAATGAACACGATGGCAGTACCATTGTGCGGCAAAAAAAGGAGCGACATACCATGACGAAGAAGACAGTGAAGAGTGCGGTGGTGACGCGTGTAGCGGAAAAGCCGCAACGGCCCCGGCGTAAGCGGGTAACATTCCGGTTCCAGGGGGAAAATGGAGCCGATGTGCGCCTGGCAGGGAGTGTCAACAACTGGGATCCCGAGGCGCGGCCCCTGAGTTCGGCGAAGGGGAATGGCGAGCACGCCGTTACGATTTTACTTCCGGTGGGGCGTCACGAATACAAGTTCATCGTGGACGGCCAGTGGCTTGGCGACCCGGATTGTGTCGAGACGGTTCCTGACGGGCATGGCACGATGAATAGCTTGGTTGTGATCGAGTAGGCGGGTGCGGTATCATTCCCGGGTATTCCGATAACGGGGCAATCATAACGATGACACGATTCCCTGGCGCATTATTATTGTCTTTTCTGGGCGTGACGGCCATCGCCGTGGCCGGTGCCGACACGAATTTATTCTCCGAGGTCGCCGGGCGATTTCACCCGTCCAAGCCGGCGGCGGTTATGAATTACGACGTGAGCTACGCCCTGATGAGCATTTGTCTCAAACGCGTGGCCAGCGCCACAATGACCGCCACAGAGGGGGTATGGTACGGTAGCGTCTCCAACTCGCCGAGTCCCGCCTGCATGATTGATTTCTTTGTCGCCACGCCCCGTGCCGACGAGGGTGACATGAGTCTTTATAAGCGTACGGTCTCCGTGTTGACCCTGCCGGATTTGAAGCTCATTACGTATGTGAAGCAAAACGATGAATTCATCAAGCCGTTCTTCGGGAAAGGGCGGCGCATGAACTATACCGAGGTCTATAACTTTGAATCCGTCGCCATGACCTACCGTCGCCACGATTTTGTGGATGGCACCGTGGTGACGAATCTCCAGGGTATGGCGGACCTGGCCAAGCAGAGCACGGAAGTCGCCGATGTGATCCGCACCCTGTATGCGTCCTACCAGGGGGTGCCAGCGGTCGGGCGTCCTGTGGCGGACAAGATTCATTTTAATGTGGATGGCGCCGTCCGTACGTTCGATCTCAAGATGAAGAAGGGACGGACATCAGTCCCTGTTCTGTCGCGGAAACTCATCGCGTTGTATGCCGACATTCAGCCGGGTTCGGGATGTGCCGACCGGAATGAAAGCTTTTCCATGTGGTGCGTGCCGTTCCGGGAATTATCCCGTGAAACGAATGATACGCAACTCCAACAACTTGCCGAAACGAGCCTGGAGTGCTCCATGGTGCCCCTGTCAGGAGAATACGCCTTATTCCTGGGCAGCTTGCAGTGCACGCTCACCACCATTGGCACCCATTCCTGGGATTAAGCCCAACTCCGTGGCCAGGCACGCTGCCGCAGCGGGACGGACCAAGCTCCAATGAAATCCTAATGGGTGTAACACATTACTCTAACGACCGAATGTTATCATGCGCCTCCATATGGAATCAGCTATGGGTACAATGACAAGCGGTGATGATCTGGCAAGGCTCCGCAGTCTGTTGCAGATGGGGGAGGGAGGCGACCGCCTGGCGGAGGCGTTGCCATTCGGCATTGGCGATGCGACGGCAGGCGCAGAGAACGAACTGCAGACGGTGGTGACGGGGCCACGCGAACAGGTTGACCTGGCCCGTGCGGTGGAGGAATCCAACTACTTCAAGAATCTCATGCGGCGCGCTGCCGTGGGAGAAGCCTCCAAGAGCCTGGTCCGGGACATTGAGGATTTCCTGTCGGACAACCGGGAGTCGGCCTGGGAGAACAGTTGGGTGTACTTTCCTTCAGATCTCATGACGCCTTATGCGCAGTCCGTTTTCGAGGGGGATCTGGTTGCCGACAAACAGGCACCGGTCGTCCGCCGGTCGGATGCCAGCCGTTTTGAGATTCAACGCAACGGCATCCGTTGCGTCCGCATTCCCGTAAGCTATCTCCTGAAACTGGCCTTGGCTGATGCGATCAGTTTCGGTCGGGAACAACACTCGGCGGTCCGCAGCACAGGCGAGCGGCTGATGCGCCATTTCCTCAACGACAACACCTCTCCCGAGACGCTGTCGTTCCATACGGTGGGTTCGTCGGCCGAGCCGGGACTGGGGCGTGCTCTGGCCGAGGAGACGCTGCGGCGTTTTCTGCTGGTGCAGTTCCTGACCATGTACGCAAACGAGAAATTTGAACTGCGCGCACGGGGGCAGCAGACGCTGGTCTGTCTCGCGCCGCACACCCCCCGTCGCCAGAAGCAGTTGAATGAAATGGTGGCGGACTCGTTCTACCGAGACCTCTTCATGAGTCCATGCCTGTCGGGGTGGGATCGCGGGGAAGACAAGTATCATTATATGATCCTGTGCCACGAGGTGCTTTCGCGAAGCCGGCTCAACACCATGGCAAAGCTGCGCGAGTGCGGTATCCTCTCCCGTGACCTGGTGACCCTGCCGACGGTGTCCAACACCAGCCTGGCCAACAATGGCACGCACATCACCCTGGGCAGTCGCCGCCTCTCCGCCCTGATGGCGCCCGGCGGGGGCAATGGGTTCACGGCGCAGGATGAGAAACGAACGGGCGATCTCGTTGTGAAGATTGTTGAGCATTTTCTGCCCCTCTTTGTCGGGACCTACACCGCGGCACCGCACCGATTGGATTTCCGGGACTTCCATCCGGAGGCAGTATTGGGGTTCCTCCCGCACGAACTGGATTTCACCCATTTGCGCATGTTGTGGCGGCGCTGGCAGGGCAAGGCCGATCTTAAATGCCTGGGGGTCACGCTGACGCCTTTCGGGCCGCGCGCGCTGGATCGGTTTCTAGCCACGGTGCTTGGCTTGCGCGGCGACTGGGTGCCGGACCAGCGCCTGATTGACTATCTGGTCTCGCCCCTGAGCACGGACCACAGTCCGGCCCTTGATGGGACGTTGGGCAATGATGAGCGTCTCAAGCGGGATCTGGCCCAGATGGGGGTCTTTGACCCCCGGATGTCGTTCTACTCCCTGTATCGCCAGCGGCTTTTTGCCCGCATGGGGTTCTGCGGTTTCGAAGGACGCCATTACAGCCAGTTTGCGAGCATTACCAAGGATATGTCCGCCGCGACCGATCTGCAGCGACTGATCACCGCGCTGGCCTACCAGTATGTGTTAACAGGAGCCGTGACCCATGCGGACATCCCTGACACGCCGGAAGTCGAGAGCGAACGGCGCCAAGTCTTTTTCGGCACGGCCATCGGCATCCCGACATTTTTTGTCAGGGCACAGACGCCGAACCGGTTTCTCCAGCGTATCCTGGATCGTGCGGCGCGGACCCGTGACAGTCACCGGTATTCGGGGCGGACCCGCGTCTATAACGACGAGTATCGCCGGGCATTGGTGGCAACCCTTGAACATGACGGTGCGGGGCTGATTGAATCCCTCGGGCTCAGGGAAACCGTGAGCGACCTGAAACGGAGAATTGAGCCTGCCGGAAAAGGATCGGCACTGGACTCTCTCCTCAAGGGAATTCTGGGCGAGGCGGGGACCTCATCACCGTTGAAAGCGTCTGCAGGGACTTTCAACGAGGCTGCGGAACGTTACTACCGGGACACCCTGCTGAAGGATTTTGTGGCCGAAGCGCTGGATTTGTTCGCCCGCGACCTGAAAGAACTCGCCAGCCGTGCGGCCGCTGGAGGGGAGGAGGCGAAAGCCCTGTTGTCGGCGCTAAACGGGGAGGATCCGACGTCCTTTCTGGAGGCTGTGCGGGGCACGGTGCTGGAAGGGAAGGTCTCACAATCGGTGCTGGTCAAGCTCATCAGCCTCGTGTTGCTGGTCATCCGCCACAACTGTGAAGAAAACGGGGGCACGCCATGATTGTACACCAGTATGTTGAGCGGCGGAGTGCGTGTGCCGTGAGCGAAACGTTCTTTGGAGACCCGGTTGTCTCCTTTCTGTATTCCCGGGTTCGTGAGGATTCCGGGTGGTTGTACCGGGCCCTCACCTCATCCCGGCTGACCAACCTGCTGGGCATGTTGCAGTTCGATGTCCGTCCCCGCGATCCTGCCCTTATGCGTCGTCGGCTGGCGTCGGCGTGTGGCGTGGACTTTTCGGAATGTGCCGACCCGTTGGAGACTCTCGATACGGCACGCAAGGTCTTTGAGCGCAAGATCCGTTATTGGGAGTGCAGGCCCATGGACCCCGATCCCGCGGCGATTGTATCCCCTTCGGATGCCCGTCTCCTGGTGGGTTCGTTTCATAAGGTTTCCGGATTGTTGCTCAAGGAAAAGTTCTTCCGTTACGAGGAAATGTTGGGCAATGACAAACTCGGCTGGCACGACTCGTTCCGCGGCGGGGACTATGCCGTGTTACGGCTGACGCCCGACAAGTACCATCGCAACCATGCGCCCGTAACCGGGGTGGTGCGGGATATCTACGAAGTGGAGGGGGTCTTCCAGTCCTGCCACCCCGCCGTCGTCATTGCCCAGGCCGCGCCCTATTCCAAGAACCGGCGGACGGTGACGATCATCGACACCGATGTGCCTGGCGGGACACAAGCCGGGCTGGTGGCGATGGTCGAGGTGGTTGCGCTGATGATTGGCGAGATCGTTCAGTATTACTGCGAAGAGCGATACGATGCCCCCTTGGCGGTGCAAGAGGGCTTGCGCCTCTCACGCGGATGCCCGAAGAGCCTGTTCCGTCCCGGCAGTTCCACGGTCGTGCTTCTGTTTCAATCGGGGCGCATCCGGTTTAGCGAGGACCTTGTGGTCAATCTCAGACGTACCGATGTGAGGAGCTGTTACAGCGATAAAGAAGGAGGCGCCGTGGTGGAAACCGATGTGGCAGTCCGTTCAACCATTGCCCGAGTCGTTCCGGGAGGCCGGGCATGAGCGCCGCCATCGTCGTGGGAATCATGGCGCTCTGCCTCGGGGCATTGTTC
>JBAXRC010000025.1:0-11673 GCA_037131415.1 bacterium
GTATCAATCTCAACGGGAACGGCCCCATGCTGTTTCAGCCAGTCGATCATGTGACGCAGCAGCTCGCGCCCTTCCGCCGCCACGCGCTCGGCGGCATCAAAGTCGCTGAACCGGACCTGGTCAAACCCGAGATACCCGTAGAAGGAATTGATCAGGATCTTGAAGGTCGACTGGAGCGCGTTGAAATGCGCGCGCTCGGCCTCCGTTTTGGCGGACTTCTCCTGATTCCGCGCCTCAATTCTGAACCGTCGCAATTGATCCAGAAGGCGGTGGAAAACACCCAGGGTGTCGGTCCCGGGCCCGATGTTCCGCACCAGCATCAGGGACGGATAGAGCGAGCGGACGTCACAGTGATGGACATTCCGGATCACCCCCTGGAGAAACAAGTCGGTATAGCCCCCCGCAAACGGCCGCCCCCGGTCCGGAAGGGGAACTGACTGCGACTGGCGCAGGTATTCCCGCAGGAGCAGGGCGTCGATCTTGGTGGCATTGCCCCGTACCCCGATGTTCTGATAGGAGAACGGGATCAGTTGCGCCTGGACGAAGGAGCTCTGGGACAGCAGCCGGCTGAGCGCCTCGGTTTCCTCAATATCATGGAGGGCATACTTCATGAGCCGGTCCGGATTGCGCCCGAACTCCGTCGTGATGTCCCCGCCGTCGATATACTCGCGATCCTCCCGGGCAATGCCGAAGTGCCGCGCCGCACTCTTGAGGCCATAGCTTTCCAGCACCCGGTTCGTGATGTCGTAGGACTGCACCAGGAAATAGGTGTCGACGACATGCCGGCCGAATATCTCGAAACGGGTGTAGGAAACCGTGCGTTCGCCGACATTGAACCGGCTGGGGCGGGAATCAGGCTCCTGCCCATCGCGCCCCAGGGTGAGTTTCACCCCGTGCCGCTTGGCGCGGGCCGCCAGATAGGGCAGGTCAAAGTTGAAGACATTGTGCCCCTCGATCACATCCGGATCCAGCTCCCTGACAAGGGCGACGAACCGCTCCAGCAAGGCCTTTTCATCGAGTTTCGCCCCGGACAGCACCTCGTGCCAGCCCGAGGAGTCGCCCAGGGCGATGGCCACAATCCGGTCCCCTTCCCGGTCCGCATTGCAGAACTCGAACCCGGGAGTCGTGATACATTCGATATCCACCTGCATGCGGCAAAGCTCCGAAAACCGCATTCCCTTGAAAAAGGTGCGGCCGCTTTGCAGGAGATACTGCTGAACAGGATCGGTCAGGAGAGAATAAGGCGCCTGGGGATTGCCCGCCGTGGCCCCCGATGTCTTGGCCAGCCAGGCCTTGGCTTTCTGGCAGGCCTTCCAGGTCGGGAAGGAGACCTTCCACCGGAACGGGGCAGCCCCCTTGAGTTCTTCCACGGCGGCCTCCTTGACGGGGCCCTCCAGGAGGTTCTCACGGGCAATCAGGATAAAGGGCGAGAAAGGCTCCTCCGTCCGCTCCACGTGTCCGTTCCGGCGCCAGAAGAGCGTCATCCGGTCCTGCCCCTCGGCCTCGCGGTGCTCCACGGCAACCAGGCCGGGCGCGGGATCTTGTCCCGCCAAGAGAGGATCTGAAAATAATGTGCCGGACATAGGGAATGAAGATTTTAGATTTGTGATTTCAGAATTTTAATTTCAGAATTCAGATTGAAAAATTCGTTTCCCGTTATTAATCAGCAATCTTCACTCTAAAATCTTCAATTCCTAATCTCTTCTGGTGGAGCCCAGCTTCAGGTTCGGGAAGGCTGTAAAAACCAGCTCGAACATCATACGATAGTCATCCTTGCGGACAGACCCGTCATCGCGCGTGTAACCGGGAAGGAAGCTGCCGCCCAGGCTCACCACCATGCAGTCCAATCTCCGGCCGATGGTAATCCCCTGCTCCTCCAGGCGGGAGTTCTGGAACTCAAACCGGTCATAGACCCCGAACTCCCACCGCTTGTTGGGAGCATAGCTGAGATCGGTGATCAGCAGGCTGCTTTCATCCACCAGGTAACGCTGCTCGATATTGGCGCGAAACGAATCCATCTTGAGCCGGGCCTGGGTGTTGAACGTGTTGATCTGGCCTGCGTAGAGATCATAGTCGCCATCCGTGTAGATCGTGCACCAGTTGGCCAGGTTGAACTCCCCGCGGAACCCGACCTTGGAGAAGGGCTCGTCCTGGTTGGCCTCCTCAAAACTGTAGGTGGTATAAACATCAAGCTCCATGATCTGCGCGACCTGGCTGTTACGCTTGGTCTGAAGCCGGTTCCGGACACCGAACCGCATGTCGTTTCGGCGGTCCAGCGCATCAATCTCATCGAACTGGTACAACCCGCTTGGCCGGAGATTGGGCTCGGGAACATAGGTGTAATCCGTGTAGGGCTCGACCACATGCCGCAACCCGGTTCCGAAAGCGTTCTCATCATTGTTCAAGACCTTGAAGGCGCGGAACGAGGTCTCGAGTCCGACATTGAACAGGGATCTCATGTCACTGCCCATCGCCCTGTCGGAAAGGTTCGTTGAGGTGCTGGTCACGCTGCCGCCGGTGAGGTTGGTCGTGACCGAGGTCACCATCTGGGTGATGGCCCCATAGCTGACCGTATCGGAATAATACGTTCCGCGCCAGCCGGTGCGGGGCGTCAGGTTAAGGAACCCGAAATGGCGGGTCGGATAATAGAATTCATGGAGGGTATCGAGCCGAGCCGAGGAATAGTCCTCCCGCCCGGATCCATCGGGATAGAGTTTCGTGAAATACCCGACCGAGTTGCGTCCGTCATAGTAGAAGGGGGAATCGCCGATCTGGACACGCTGGACATCCAGCGCCAATTCCGGCACCCGGTCCACCGACTCATAGAAATCGTTGAGCCGCTTGTAGGCGGAGAGATTCATCGTGAAATTATCACCGCGATGCACCAGGGTGGCGTAGTTCTGCGGCTGGAAGCTGGTCCGGAATTCCCGCTCGAAGAAGTCCTCCAGCATGTACGGGTCACTGAGATAAGTGAAGTCCGCCAGGAAATAGTCGCGCGGGCTCAAGGAGGCCATGTGGTCGAAACTCAGCCGGTACCGCTGGGAATCCAGCAGAACGCCCCGCTCCCCTTCGTCGAAATCCTTCTTAACGCCCTGGTCATCCATGTAATACCCGTACACCCGCCCCTTGACTTTTTCGTCACGCGAGAGCCAGCCGACTTCCTGCCCCAACGCCGGTCCGCGCTCGACGCGGTAATCCACATGCGTGTTCCCGCGCAGGGTGGGCGTCATCCAGTACTTCGTGGACGTGAGCAGGAAGGGTCCCATGCGCCCGCGGTAACCGGCCTGGACGGTGGTTCCGACCGACCGGTCGCCCAGGGAACAGTACCAATAAGGCAGGTAGAACATCGGGATCTTCCCGAAGCGGAGCACCATGTTCCGGGCCACGAAGTGGTCATTGGGATACACCCGCATCCGCTTGCAGCTCATGGAATAATGGGTATGACCCGGCTCATTGGTGCAGGTCGTGAAGGTGGCGCGCTTAAGCACGAAATAATCATTGGTCTTGGAGGCGCCCTCCGCGGTGATCCGGAACGGCTCGAACCGGGCGTCGAACGTGTCTGTCTTCCAGGTCCCGTCCTTGAGATTGTAGGCGAAGGAGTCCCCGCGCCAGACCATGTTGGATTTGGTGAACACCACATGCCCGCTGGCGATGGCGGTTTCCGTCACCTTGTCAAATGTGACGGTATCGGCCGTGAGCTTCTCGTCGCCGCGTGTCACCGTGACCCCGCCGGACGCCGTCATCTTCTTCCCGCCCTGCTCAATGTCCACGGAGGGAGCGCGCTCCAGATACACCGGGATGGACGAGGTCGAGGAAAGGCTGCTCATCATCCCGAAGGGATTGGCCGCCGCGCCAGCCGAGGCCGCCACCATCAAGACTACCGCCATGATCCGTATTATGTTCATTTCCACTGGTCTCCCCGGTCCGGTTTCAAATTTGTCCGTCACCATACACCATCCCCCCCGGGGAATGCCAGCGCGAAGGCGAGTCTGCGGGACAGCCCCACGGATCACTTCAGATTGTTTGTCTCAGCCTTTTATGATAGCTTTCCGTCATGAATGTTGACTACATCTTATCCGTGATGAATCGGCATGATGTCAACTACCTGCTCATCGGAGGGATGAACTTCCTGCTCCGGCACAAGCCCGTCATGACCTACGACGTGGATTTCTGGATTGAGGATGTCGAGGCAAATCGCCGGGCATGCGAGCAGGCACTTTCCGAATTGAATGCTGAATGGGGAAGCACGGAAGGCGATTGGGGCAAGGTGGCACAATTACCCGTCGGCTGGCTTGCCCGGCAGTCCGTATATTGCCTGGCAAGTCCGCATGGAGCGATAGACGTGTTCAGGGCCGTTCGCGGATTGTCCAGTTGGCGCGATTCAGACCGCACGGCGATCTCGGGGAAAACCGCCGATGGGTTTGCCTATCGCGGCCTATCCGATGAGGACATGCTCGCCTGTCAGTTATGCCTTGAACCGGAAATCCGGAAAGAGGATCGTATCCGCGAGTTGAGAAAGGCGCTGGAACAGCATGGTTAATCTTAAACAGCAGGAAGAACTCAAACGGGATGCCAATCTGGATCCGCGCACCCGCTGGCGTTTGATCCAGGACATGATCACCTGGGGCGAAACCCAGACTACCGTGCGAAGGAATACCATTAAACGGTGCCTGGCCGAACAACGCGCGAAAAATCAATCTCGCTCCTGATCAGCAGCACCATCCCGGCAGGGCTTCAAGCATCTCCCAAAACTGCGGGGCGAGCCGTTAGAGGCCCCCACTTAGGTTGCTGTTTGATTTCCTCCGCCGGGTCGGTTACGCTCTCATCTCAATCGAGAAAATAGGGGGGAAAGCCATATGACCACGGACAAGAAACGGACGAGCCCGAAAAAGACCGCGAAATCTGCCAGCCAAACGGCGACCCCGTGTCAGGATTTGAGACAATACCGGACCCTCGACACGGTCGAAGCCATTAAATTAAGCTTTGAGAACCACTTGCGCTATACCCTGGCCCGCGACCAGTATTCCGCCACCGACCACGACCGCTATATCGCCCTCGCCATGGCGGTTCGTGACCGGCTTGTGGGCCGGTGGATTGAAACGAACCAGACCTACGTCTCGCGAAACGTCAAGCGCGTCTACTATCTATCGCTGGAATATCTCATCGGCCGCGCCATGGGCAACAATGTCATCAACCTGGGGATTGACCAGATCGTCGCCCAGGCCATGGCCGAACTCGGCCTCGACTGGAACTACCTGCGCGACCTGGAACGCGATGCCGCGCTCGGTAACGGCGGCCTCGGCCGCCTGGCCGCCTGCTTCATCGACTCCCTGGCCACGCTCGAACTGCCCGGCTACGGCTACGGCATCCGCTACGATTACGGCATCTTCCGGCAGTTGCTGCGCAACGGCAACCAGGTCGAGGAGCCCGACAACTGGCTTCGCGACGGAACCCCCTGGGACATCGAGCGCCCCGAGTACCAGTTCCCCGTGCACTTCGGCGGCGAGGTCAAGGAGGAGCGCACCGATGACGGCCGGCACCTCTCCCGCTGGATCAACTACGACACCATCGTCGGCATGCCCTACGACTTCCCGGTTGCGGGCTACGGCAACAACACCGTCAACAACCTCCGCCTCTGGTCCGCCAAGGCCTCGGAGGAGTTCGATCTCTCGTTCTTCAACAACGGCGACTACATCCGGGCGTACGAACAGAAAATCCTGCGCGAGAACATCACCAAGATCCTCTACCCCAATGACCGCATCGAGCAGGGGCGCGAGTTGCGCTTCAAGCAGCAGTACTTCTTCATCTCCTGCTCGATCCAGGACATCCTGCGCCGCTTCCGGGTCAGCAACACCGACTGGCGCGTCCTGCCGGACAAGGTTGCCATCCAGCTTAACGATACCCATCCCGCGATGGCGATCGCCGAACTGATGCGGTTGCTGATCGACGAAAACGGCCTGGAATGGGATCTCGCCTGGGATCTCACCAACCGGGTGTTCGGCTATACGAACCACACCATCATGCCCGAGGCCCTGGAGAAATGGCCCGTCCGCCTTTACGAGGACCTCCTGCCCCGGCACCTGAACATCATCTACGAGATCAACCGCCGGTTCCTCCGCCAGGTGATGAACAAGTTCCCGAACGACCACGAGCGCCTCAGCCGCATGTCCCTCATCGAGGAAGGCGGCGAAAAGCAGGTCCGCATGGCGAACCTCGCCGTCGTGGGCAGCCACAAGGTCAACGGGGTCGCCCGGCTGCATTCCGAACTGCTCAAGGAAACCCTGTTCAAGGATTTCTTCGAGCTGTGGCCCCAGAAATTCACCAACATGACGAACGGCATCACCCAGCGGCGCTGGCTGCTCAAGAGCAATCCCGCACTCGCCGGCCTGATCACCAGGAAAATCGGCGACGGCTGGATCAAGGACCTCTACCAGCTTAAGAAGCTGGAGCGGTATGCCAGGGATCCTGAATTCAGGGCGAATCTCCGCCGGATCAAACTGGACAACAAGCGCCGGCTGGCCGACTATATCCGCGTGGCCCACGGGGTGGACGTGGATCCCGACTCCCTCTTCGATGTCCAGGTCAAGCGCATGCACGAGTACAAGCGCCAGTTGCTCAACTGCCTGCACATCCTGCACCGCTACACCCAGATCAAGCAGAACCCGGACATGGAAATGCTTCCCCGCACGTTCATCTTCGGCGGCAAGGCGGCGCCCGGCTACACCATGGCCAAACTAATCATCAAACTCATCAACGACCTCTCCGCCGTGGTCAACACCGACCCCGATGTACGCGGCCGGATGAAGGTGGTCTTCCTGAGCGACTACCGGGTCTCCCTGGCGGAGCGGATCATTCCCGCCAGCGACCTGAGCGAGCAGATCAGCACCGCAGGAACCGAGGCCAGCGGCACAGGCAACATGAAGTTCGCCCTGAACGGCGCCCTCACCATCGGCACGCTCGACGGCGCCAATATCGAGATCCGGGAGGAGGTCGGCGCCGACAACTTCTTCCTGTTCGGGAAGACCATCGAGGAAGTCACCGCCCTGCGACAGGCCGGATACAATCCCTGGGACTACTACAACAATGATGAATCCATCCGGACCATCATCGATTGCCTCTCGGGCGATTTCATCAACCTGGAGCAGCCGGGCCTTTTCCGACCGATTCGCGAAGCCCTTCTGGAGCATGGTGACTACTATATGCATCTGGCGGACTTCCAGTCCTATATCCAGATGCAGCAGAAGGTGGATGACACCTACCGGAACCCGGAGGCGTGGGACCGGATGGCGATCATGAATATCGCCAACATGGGCAAGTTCAGCTCCGACCGGACCATCCTGGAATATTCCCGCGAGGTCTGGAACCTGAAGCCCTGCCCGATAGACCTACCCAAGACAAGCGGGTGAAAACACGGGAAGCGGAACCGCAGATGAACCCAGAAAACGCAGGCGGGGAATCTTGAATTCTTCTTTCATCCGCGTTCATCTGCGGTTCCGACTTTCCTGGCTCGGGATTCTCCTTCTCGGCCCATCGGCTTTCGCGCTGGGCCCGCACGAGATCCTCCTGCTGGCCAACCGCAATTCCCCGCGCTCGATGGAACTGGCCCGTGACTACGCCGCACTCCGGCATGTACCCGACCCCAACATCGTTGCCCTCGACCTCCCGGCTCCCTGCCCCCTGGAGCTCTCCCCCGATGAGTTCACCCGCCGGATCCTGGAACCCGCCCTGCGCCAGTGCCGGGAAAGGGGACTGGAGAACCATATCCTCGCCTGGGTCTATTCGGTGGACTTCCCCATCCGCATCACCGCCTCTCCGCCCCTCTCCATCCAGGGCATCACCTTTCTCCGGGGCCGCCTCCCGGGAAAAGAAGCCGTCGAAAAAGCGACCTACACTTCCCCGCTCTTCGCCGGACCAGACGCGCCCACGGCAACCGGATTCCCTTCCCAGTCGCTCGATGTCCAACGCGCCTGGATCGGAAAGGGCATTCCGCTCCCCAGCATGATGCTCGGCTTCATGGGGCCTCACGGCAATTCCCGCGAGGACATCATGGCCTGCCTGACAAACGGAACCCGCGCCGACAAGACCCGGCCGGATGGCTGGGTCTGCCTGGTCACCAACACCGATGTCCGCTCCCTCTGCCGCCAGTGGGAATTCGCCCCCGCGGCCCGTGAGCTTGAAGCCCTGGGAGTCCGCACCGTGATCACCAATGCTTTTCCTCAATCCGGGCCAATCCGGCCGGATGGATCCAACGGATTGATCGGGCTCATGGGCGGTGCCGCGGACATCCCCGGGCTTTCAGAAGGACCGCTCCCGTTCCGGCCCGGCGCCATGGCCGACCACCTCACCAGTTTTGGCGCCGCCTTTGAACATGACGACCAGACCAAAATATCCGCCTGGATCACGGCCGGGGCAACCGCTACGGCGGGAACCGTGACCGAGCCGATGTCCCTCTGGGCTAAATTCCCGAATGCCCGCCTCTTTGTGCATCCTGTGGCCGGATGCACCCTGCTGGAAAGCTATTACCAGGCGATCCGCTGCCCGCTCCAGATCCTGATCATCGGCGATCCGCTCGCCTCGCCCTGGGCGCCAGTCTCCACCCTCACGCTGGAGGGATTGCCCGGAGGCCTCCTAAGCGAACGCCGGACCATCACCGCCGCCGTCCGGGTGCACAACAATGAATTCTTCAACCGCTTCCTGTTCCTGCTGGACGGCAAGCCGTTTCAGGCCGCCGGAAAAACCGCGGAGGTCACCCTTGACCCGGCCACCCTGAAACCGGGCCGCCATCAATTGCGGGTTGTGGCATCCACGGTCGGTTCGGTACGATCGCAGATATTTTCAGAGTCGGAATTCGAGGTGAAATAAAGTCATGCTGAAATGTATTTTTTTTGATCGCGACGGCATCGTGAACCAGTCCCCGGGCCCGGGGTATGTTGAACGCTGGGAGGATTTCCATCTCCTGCCCGAGTTCGTCGAGACCCTGCGCATTGTCACGAATCAGGGATATGCGGCGGTCATCATCACCAACCAGCGCGGCGTGGCGCTGGGCTGCATGACGGCGGCGACCGTTGAGGATATGCACCGGCGCCTGCAAACCCTGCTGAAGGATCAGCACGGGCTCGCCCTGCTGGATATCCTCTACTGCCCTCATGACCGGGACACCTGCGACTGCCGGAAGCCCAAGCCCGGCATGATCCTGGAAGCGGCCAAGCGGCACGGAATTGACCTGTCACAATCCTGGATGATCGGTGACTCCCCGAAAGATGCCCAGGCCGGAAAAGCCGCCGGTTGCCGCACCATCCTGGTCGGGAGCCAGGCCAACCCAGGCCTGGCTGACTTCGTTTTTCAAAGTATGGGCGAGTTGCGTTCAGGGATTGCGAAAATCCTCCCCTCAAAGTAGTGTGAAGCAAAACCGAGGCCATTAACCATGATTTTCTCAGGGGCAACATGAAACTGTTTGTGCCAGGACGGATTTGTCTTTTCGGGGAGCACTCTGACTGGGCGGGAAGCTACCGCCGCATCAACGGGAAACTCGAGAAGGGCTACGCCATCATCACCGGCACCAACCAGGGCATCCATGCCGAGGTCAAGCCCCACCCCAACAAACTCATTGTCCGGGCTACTTTGGGAGACGGCACCCCTTTCGGCCCCTATGAAATCCCCATGGATCGCGACTCCCTCCTGGCGGAGGCGCAAAAGGGCGGTTTCTTCAGCTATGCCGCCGGTGTCGCCTACCAGGTCCTGACCCACTACCGCGTCCGCGGTCTGGAACTGAACAACACCCTGACGGACCTTCCCATCAAGAAGGGATTGTCCTCCAGCGCGGCGGTCTGCGTCCTCGTGGCCCGCGCCTTCAACCGGATCTATGACCTCAAGATGACGGTCCGTGGCGAAATGGAATTCGCCTACATGGGCGAAATCACCACGCCCTCCCGCTGCGGCCGCATGGACCAGGGTTGCGCCTACGGGAACAGGCCGATCATGATGACCTTCGACGGGGACCGGATTGACGTCGAGGAACTCACCTTCCCGAAAGATCTCCACTTCGTCATCGTGGACCTGCACGCCGGGAAGGACACCCGTGAAATTCTCAACCATTTGAACCACTGCTACCCCTTTGCCGACAACGATATCCAGAAAGGCGTGCAGCAGTACCTCGGTCCCCTCAGTGCCGACATCACCCGGCGGGCCTCCCAGGCGCTCCAGAACGGCGATGCGAAACGAATCGGCGAACTGATGCGTGAGGCCCAATCCGGATTTGACCAGTACTGCACTCCGGCCTGCCCCTCCCAGCTCACCTCGCCTGTGCTTCACAAACTCCTGAACTACGGCCCGCTCCAGTCTCTCATCCTGGGAGGCAAGGGGGTCGGCTCGCAGGGTGATGGCTCGGCCCAGTTCATCGTCAAGGATGCCGCGGCACAGGAACAGGTGATCCGCATCATTGAGCAGGACCTGAAGATGAGCGCCCTGCGACTGGTGCTCCAGGCCGGCCGCCGCCTGCGCAAGGCCGTCATCCCCGCCGCGGGATTCGGCACCCGGCTCTTCCCCGCCACCAAGGCCCTGAAAAAGGAACTCTTCCCCATCATGGACCGCCAGGGACGGATGAAACCCGCCATCCAGATCATTGTCGAGGAAGCCGTCGAGGCGGGCGTCGAGGAAGTCGGACTCATTGTGCAGACCCACGACAAGGAAGTCTTCGAGGATTTCTTCCATTCACCACCCCCCATCGAGAACTTCAACAAGCTGTCACGGGAAAACCAGGACTACTCCCATTACCTCCTGGATGTGGGCCGCCGCGTCAAGCTGCTGACCCAGGACACGCAGGAGGGGTTCGGACACGCCGTGTACTGCTCACGGGATTTTGTGCGGGAGGAACCCTTCCTGCTGATGCTGGGCGACCACCTGTATGCCTCCACGATCGAGAAATCCTGTGTCAGGCAACTGATGGACGTCTACGAGAAAACCGGGATGAGTGTGGTGGGACTCAAGCCCATGCCCGCCGACCAGGTCCGTCATTTCGGCTGCGTCACCGGCATGTGGCAGACTCCGGGGGAAATCCTCAATATCACTGAATTCATCGAGAAGCCCGATGCCGAATTCGCCCGGACACACCTCCAGGTGGACGGCCTGGAACCGGACACCTTTTTGACCGTCTTCGGCATCTATATCATCAAGCCGCAGATCTTCCAGCTGCTCGAGGAAAATATCCGGAGCAATATCCGGGAACGCGGCGAATTCCAGCTGACCTCCTGCCTCGATGAACTGCGCAAATTGGACGGATTCGTCGGCTGCATGGTGCAGGGCCGGCGTTTCGACATCGGCCTTCCTGATGTTTACCGCCAGACCATGATCGACTTCCCCAACGCATGAATGCGGTCCTGTTCGACATCGATGGAACCCTGCTCGACATGCGGGGAGTAGGCAGGCAATCCTTTGTCAGCGCCCTGAAGACGACGTTCGGAATCGACGACGAACTGCGCTATGTCGAATTTCCCGGAAACACCGACCTGAACATTCTCCAGCAAGTCATGAAGCACCACGGCCGGCCCCTGTCTTCCTCCGATTGCGAGCGGTTCCATATCCAGCTTCCGCGTGAACTTTCGGCGACCGCCCATCAAGCCAAACTCATCCTGTACCCCGGGGTCCGGGAACTTTTGGAAAGCCTTTCCTCCACAC
>JBAXRC010000026.1:0-11600 GCA_037131415.1 bacterium
CCTCCGGAGTTCCACGATGAATGCTCGAACCCAACTGAGTCGTCGCAAGTTCATGCAGTCCGCCGCCGGATTGACCGCAGCTGCCGCACCGCTCGTGCTCACGTCGCGCGTATGTACCGTCAACGCCCAGGCACCGAGTAACCGATTCAACATCGCGCTGATCGGCTGCGGGGGCCGAGGCACGACGATCCTGCAGGAAGCCGTCGGGCTGGGCGCCAACGTGATCGCCCTGTGCGATGCGGATGCGGCGCGGATCGCCAACACGCGCAAGGTACTGGCCGAGAAGATACCCGCTGGCCCTGCGGCCGCGGAGAAGATCAACGGCTACGAAGACTACCGCCAGTTGATCGACAGGGAGAAGTCCCTGGATGGCGTGTTGATCGCCATCGGCCCCTGGTGGCACGCCCCGATGAGCACCGCCTTCATCAAGGCGGGCAAGCACGTCTACTGCGAGAAACCGGTGACCCGCCTGGTCTCCGAGGCTCGAACGTTGGGCCAACTGGCCAAGGAATCGAAAGTCACCACGCAGATGGGCACCCAGGGGGCTGCCAGCGAATCGTTCCGCCGGGGCGTCGAGATCATCCAAGCCGGGCTGCTGGGGCAGATCCGCGAAGTGCATGTCTGGCACATCAATGAGATGGGTCCGAAGAGCCAGGCCCGCCCGGCGGGTGAAGACCCGGTTCCCGCGGGATTCAATTGGGATCTGTGGGTGGGCCCGTCGCCTGTGCGGCCGTTCAAGAAGGACGTGTACCTGCCAGGTTGTCGGCGGACGGCCCTGTGGTTCGATTTCGGCGCATGGAACCGGGACGCTCTTCAATGATTCAATGGAGATGAAGGCCTTCCGGCGTGTTTTCCCCAACCGGCCGGTTCCGGTCTATTCGGTCAAGGGAAGTCTGGGGCACACGATGGGCGCCGCCGGCCTGATTGAGATGCTGGTGGCCCTGAAATCAATGGAGGCGCAGGTGGTTCCGCCGTCCGCCAATCTCCACCAGGTGGATCCGGAGGCCGAGGGATGGGTCTCGCCGACGGCGGTTCGAACCACGGGCATGAACGCCGTGTTGTCCACCAATTCAGGTTTTGGCGGCGTGAATGCCGCCCTGGTGCTGAAATCATGAGCAAGGCGATCATACAGGGGGCGGGCTGGATCAATGCCACGGAATGGGGCGGCACGCTCCAGGGCCAGCGTGGCGCGTATGGAGAAGGCGCGGGACTGCCGCCCTGGAAGGATGCCGGCCTGTTTCCCGTTCCGATAAAAAATATCGCTCGGTTCACCGCCACCTCACGACTCACCCTTTGTGCCTGTGCGCTGGCCCTTCGGGATGCAGGGGTGTCAGCCGAGGCCGGCTCCCGGCATGATGTGGGGCTCATCAGCACGAACGAGGACGGATGTCTGGGGGCCAACCGGGCCTATTTCGCGGATTACCTGGCCGGTGGCCGGATGCTGGCGAGGAGTAGCCTGTTTGTGAACACGCTGCCCTCCAGCCCGTTGGCGGAGGCGGCAATTCATTTCGGATTTCAGGGCCCGATGTTGTATAGTGGATGTCCCGGCGGCGGACTGGCGGAGCTTTTGAACACGGCGGCCATGATGGTTGCTTCCGGTGAATCCGCCGGGATGCTCGCGGTGCGGGCGGATGAGCGGGAGGCTTTGGCTGTCTATCTCGGGGCGGGAACGGATGGCGGGATTACGGTTGACCATTTTCTGAAAGGGTTTGGATTCACATGAAGATGAAACTCATTTATCCCCGTTGGCCGAAGTTGAAGAACCAGCCGGAATTCCATTTGCCGCCGCATGGGCCGGTCTGCTTTGCCGCCACGGTTCCCGCGGATGTGGAACTCACCTTCTGCGATGAGCATGTGCAGAAGCTCGATCTGGATGATTCGCCCGACCTGGTGGCGATGTCCGTGATGCTGACCTGCGCCATGCCCAGGGCCTGGGAGATTGCCGATCACTACCGGGCCCGCGGCATCCCCGTGATTTTCGGCGGCATCGCCACGATGCTCCATTCCGAGGAAGTGATGCAGCATGCCGATGCCGTCTTTTTGGGCGAGGCGGAGGGTCGCTTCGCGGCGGTCCTTGAGGATCTGAAGCAGGGGCGGCTCAAGAAGGTCTACAATTTCCTCGGGGACTATCCTGATCCCGCCCTGATTGGTCCGGCCCGACGCGGTATTCTCAACCGTGATCTCTACAATTTCCGGGGGGTGCAGATGGTGGATCTGGTCCACGCCTCGCGCGGGTGCAAGTTCAACTGCTTCCCCTGCTGCACGCCGTTCCTGGGCGGACGCCGGTTCCGGCCGCGTCCCGTGGGCCAGGTGATCGAGGAAATGGCCGGGATCGAGAATAACCGCCTGTTCATTGTGGATAACTCCCTGGCGCAGAACGATGACTGGGAGAAGGAGCTTTTCAGGGCTATGATTCCGCTGAAGAAGAAATGGGTGTCGCACCCGATCAAGGACGACGACGAGATCCTTGACCTCGCGGCCGAAGCCGGGTGCTGGTACGTCTACCAGGCCGTGGTGGATACCTCGGACTGCATCCGCCAGCGGGTGAAACGATTGAAGGACCGGGGCATCGGCGTCGAGGGCACCATCATCCTCGGCATGGACGACCATGACGAGGACTACATCAAGCGCCTGGTGGATTTCCTGCTGGAGATCGACCTGGACCTCGCCGAGTTCACGGTGCTGACCCCGTTCCCGCATTCCTCCATCAGAACGGATCTTGAGAAGCAGGGGCGCATCCTTCATAACCGGTGGGCGGACTATACCGGCGGGGACGTGGTGTTCAGGCCGGCCAAGATGAGTCCCGACAAACTCCAGGAGCTCTACCAATATGCCTGGGACACTTTCTACAAGGACGCCACGAAGGAAGTGAAGATGGGTCGGCTCTACCGGAAGGTGATTGAGCGGGAAGTGGCGGATGGCACCTATCGTCCGATCAAGCTGGTACGCAACCGCAAGTGGGCACAGGGGGTTCCCGGGGGAACGACATGAGGGTTCTCCTGATTTCCTCGAACATCGCCGAAACTCCCTATGCGGTTTATCCTCTCGGGATGAGCATGGTTGCCGCTGCGCTCCGCAAGGACGGGCATGAGGTTTCGCTGCTGGATTTTCTCCAGCAGGAACAGTCGTTTGAGGCCGTCCGCGCTGCCGTGAAGCGCCTTCATCCGGAGCTGATCGGCATTTCCATCCGGAACGTGGACAACGTCAACCTGCTGAACGAGCAGCGCTACATCGACACGGTGCGCGGCATTGTCCAGGTGCTCCGCGAGGAGACGTCCGTGAAGATCGTCCTGGGCGGGTCGGGTTTTTCGGTGATGCCGGAGCTGGTTCTCAAGTCGGTGGGGGCCGACTATGGCGTGACGGGCGAGGGGGAACGGATCTTCCGTGAATTTGTGGCGGAGGCCGCGCTGGGGCGTTATCCGCAGGAACGGATCCTTCATGCCAAACCCGAGTTGACCGGCGGGGCGATTCCCCCGGCGGACTACGATGCCGACATACTGGCCTTCTATCTCAAGAGCGGGCATATGGCGGGGGTCCAGACCAAGCGCGGCTGTGAGCACCGGTGCGTCTATTGCACCTATCCCAACCTGGAAGGACGCGTTATCCGGGAGCGCGAGCCGGCGGCGGTTGTCGACGACATGGAGCGGTTGGTGAAGGACTACGGGGCGAAGTACATTTTCTTTACGGACTCGGTGTTCAATGACAACCGCGGACGGTATCGCGCCGTGGTGGACGAGATGCGCCGGCGCAAGGTGACGGTGCCGTGGACGGCGTTCTTCAAGCCGTGCAATGAACTGGATGCCGACATCATTGCCCGCATGAAGGAGACGGGGCTTGCGGCTGCGGAAATCGGGTCTGATGCCCCGTCCGACGCCACCCTGCGCGGGATTGGGAAGGATTTCACCTTCCGCGACGTGGACCGCTGCAATTCGCTGTTCCTCGAGCAGGGGGTGGCCACGGCGCACTACTTCATGTTCGGGTGTCCAGGGGAAACCCCGGAGACGGTGTTGGAAGGCATTGCCAACATCAAGGGACTGGAGCGGACCTCCATCTTCGTCTTCATGGGGATCCGGATCCTGCCGGATACCGGTCTGGCGAAGATTGCGTTGCGTGACGGGATCATCAAGCCAGACCAATCCCTGCTCGAGCCGGTGTACTATATTTCGCCTCTTGTGGATCGTGTCTGGCTCGAGGCTACGCTCAAGGAAGCCTTTTCCAAGACCCGGCACATTGTGTTCCCGCCCGATGCGATCGAGGAAAAGCTGCATATCCTGTTCAAGCTGGGATATACCGGCTCCCTGTGGGATCTGCTGGCGAAGAGGAAGGTCGACCGGTCCGGTTGAAGAGGGGAATGCTACCGCAGATGAACGCAGAAAACGCAGATGAGGCCATGCCGGTAAAGCCTCGCGTCTGGGTTGTGATTCCGGTTTACAACAACGGGGCCACGGTCCGGGAAGTCGGGCTGGGGTGTCTCCGGGAACTGCCGAATGTGGTGGTTGTGGATGATGGCAGCACCGATGTGGATGTTGCGGCGTTGTTTGCAGGTACACGCATCACGGTACTGAAACACGACACCAACCAGGGCAAGGGGCGGGCGATCCTGACCGGACTGAGGTATGTGGGCGGGCGGGGCGGTGAATTCATCATCACCGTGGATGCCGATGGCCAGCATCATCCCTCCGATATTCCGAAATTCCTGCCGGTGATCGCGGCGCATCCGGAGGCGATTGTTATAGGCGCCCGGAATATGGATGTTCCCAATGTGCCCTGGGCAAGTCGTTTTGGCCTGAAGTTTTCCGACTTCTGGGTCCGGCTGGAAACCGGTTTGCAGGTGCGAGATACGCAGAGCGGATTCCGGGCTTACCCTGTAAAGTATATCCAGCAGCTGGCCTTTTTCTCGGCCCGTTACGATTTTGAAATTGAAGTGCTGGTGCGGGCGGCGTGGGCAGGGCTTTCGGTGAAGACGGTTGATATCAGTGTGACCTATCCGGAGAAGGGGAAGCGGATTTCGCATTTCCGGCCATACCTCGATAATCTCAGGTTTTCATACCGGCATATGGTGCTGGTGATGCGCCGGTTGATCCCGTGGCCGCATCGGCAGCTCGTGAAACGTGAATCGGAAGAGTTGAGGATGTTCCTTCGCCATCCGACAAAATTCCTGCGGAAGATGCTCTCGGAACATGCCTCACCTGCCGAACTGGGCATGGCGGCGGGGGTAGGGGTGTTCCTGGCGACATTGCCTATTCTGGCGCTGCATACGGTGGTGATCATCTATGTGACAACCCGGCTTCGGCTTAATCGTGTCATGGCTGTGGCGATTCAAAACCTTTGCATGCCGCCGGTGGTCCCGTTTCTTTGTATGGAGCTGGGTTATTTCATGAGGCATGGCAAATGGCTTACGGACATGACCCGGGAGACATGGGTCACCCAGGCGCCGCAACGGCTCTGGGAATGGTTGCTAGGGTCCTTGATTGCCGCGCCGGTTCTGGGCGTGATAATAGGGTTTCTGGTATATGGAGTCGCGGCCTGGCTGGGGCGGAAAAAAAGTGTCAGGTGTCAGGAGTCAGAAGTCAGGAGCCAACCTTGAAGTCATTGTTGTCATTGAAGTCCTTTCTGGTTCTCAGCCTGCTCCTGTTTTGCCTGACTACCCGGGCCGAGACCAATGCGCCCCCGGCAGGATTGCCCAAGTGGGAGCTCGGGTTATTTGGCGGGGCGGCCCGCATTCCGCATTACCGCGGGGCTGATGAATACAAGTGGTATGCGTTTCCGATGCCCTACCTCGTCTACCGGGGCGAGATTGTTCAAGCGGACAAGGAAGGAATCCGTGGTCTTTGCTACAAGGGAAAATGGCTGGAAACAGATTTTTCGTTGAGCGGGAACCCGCCGGTTCGTGACGGGCAAGGGGTGCGGGAGGGGATGCCGGATCTTGATCCCCTGGTGGAAATCGGGCCGGTGGCGCGCCTTTTCCTGTTCCGGGGAAAGACGGTGAAATCCATTTATGGCGAGGCAGCCCTCCGGGCGGTGGAGTCCATTGACATGGATACATTTGAGCCCGGGTATGAGGGGCTTCATGCCACGCTCAGCCTGGTGCTGGCAGGCTATGTACCGCGCCCGGGTTCACCCTGGCGGCTGGGAATGAAAGCCGGTGTGGATTTTGCGGATGAAAATTACAACGGATATTTCTATACCGTGGAGGAGCGGTATATCCGCCCCGGCCGTCCCGCCTACGTGAGCCGGGGCGGATATGACGGGTGCTCCGTGTCGGGCTGGGTGTCGCGGAAACTGACCGAAGACCTGACGGTGTCCCTCTACGGCCGCGTTGACAACGTGGAAGGGGCGGTGTTCGAGGACAGCCCCCTGGTGCGCCGGGACAGTAACTTCACCATCGGTGCCGCCCTCATCTGGAAAATCATCGAGTCGGAGACGCGCGTCCGCATGAAGCCGTAAGCCTGTCTTACGCCGCCCCTGTTTTCTGCAGGACGAGGTCGTAGGCCTGGGTGTAGTAACGGCCCAGGTTGTGCCAGTCGAAATGTTCCGAGGCGATCTGGACGCGGTTGCGCTGGTTGATGCGTTCGCGGCGGTCGAGCTGCATGAATTCGAACAGATGGTCCGTCAACGCATTCGCCGAGGTGTCAAACGAGGAATACCGGCGGTTGAGCACATGCAGGCCATCCTTCTCGTGGTTGGCGATGTTCTGTTCAAGATAAGTGCCGAAGCCCGACAGATTGCTGGTGACGGAGGGCAGGCCGAGCGCGGCGCATTCCAGTGGTGCGTAGCCCCAGGGCGCGTAGGCGCTCGGGAAAATGCCCAGGTGGCACCCGCGCACAAACTGGTCGTAATCCATCCCGAAGAGAGGATCGTTTGTGGTGACGAAGTCCGGATGGTAAACCACCTTGACCGGGTTGTCCGGCTGGTTGAACAGGGCGCAGGTGCGCAACTGGTTGAGCACCTCGTCCGAATGGTCGTCCACCAGGTCATGGGTGACGATGGTGGGCATGCTCTTGCTCTTCCAGACATGCATCAGCCGGCGCAGTCGCAGTCGCCAGTAGTCATCCACCAGCTCATCCATGTCCGGGAATTTCCCCTGGGACGCGGACACGAAGAGCCGCTCGCTGATCTGGTTGGAGATGGCGCGGCAGTCGTCCTGCATTTCCTGCATCATGGCGCGGCGGCGCAGGGCCTCGGCGTTGATGGAGCGGATGGGCTGCTTGGTGATGACGAAGAACACAATGGTCTTATTGGTGCCGGCCTGTTTCATCCGGTGGTTCAATCGTGCCAGCGCCTCGATGGTGAGATCAAACCCCTTGTTGCGGTATTCGAACCGGCCCGACGTGAAGAAGTAGAGGGTGCGGTCAAGATCGAACGAGTAACTGGGGAAGAAGTGGGCGACGACAAACTCGTTGATCTTCTCCTTGTAGATGCGGTGCAGGTTCTGGAACTCATGCAGGGCGACGAACCGCTCCAGATTGAGCCCGTTGGGAACCAGCACGTCGGGCTTGCGTCCGAGCAGGTGCTCGCACTCGAAGCCGGTGATGTCGCTGACGGTGGAGAAAACATGGCTGCCGTGGGCGGCGGCACGTTCCAGCCGGACCTGGGCCTCGATGTTGAACCGGCGTGCGTCGGCGACCCAGTCCACAAACGGCACATGGTCGTAGAACCAGGGATCATTCATGGCGAGATAGCGGCCCAGCAGGGTGGCGTGCGTGGTGAAGACGATGGAGACGGGGATATTCGAGCGGCGTATTTCCGGGATGGCGGAGCCGCCCATCCATTCATGGAAGTGCGCGATGATGGGCCGCTTGGTGCTTTGCGCCTTGGCGATGGCCCGGAAACACTGCTCCACAACATAGCCGAAGGAGACCACCTTGCTGACGAGATCATCGTTGTCCGGAATGGCGATGTTATGATGTTCCCACAGCAGGTACTTGATCCAGCCAAGCTGGGACTGGACTGATTCGGGATTCACCAGGATAACGCGCGGGCGCCCGGTGACCAGCCAGTGCCCATAGTGCGCCTCAATGCCCTGTTCGGTCAGCATCTGGATCACATCGCGGAACATGCCGGTGGGCTGGACCTCCTCGAACTCGGTCTGCGATGTTTGCGGATTGTAGGGGCCGATCAGGCAGTAGCGGGAACCCCATTGCTCCACAATGCTGGGGACTTTGGATCGGATGACGGTATAGATTCCGCCCAGTTGCTGGCAGACTTCCCACGCCACCTCGAAAAGGAGCGGCTTGCTGGAGGACGCGGAATCATGAGAACTCTCCGGATGAACTTGTTTTGACATCATATACCTCAATAATTAAGCCGTGATACTTCTACACTCCTGATTTTGCAGAGGCAAGCGGCAATTATAAAGACAGAAGACAGGAGTCAGAATACAGAAGTCAGGACCATAGACAATAGACCATGGACTTATTCTGAATTCTGACTCCTGACTGCTGACTTCTGTCTCCCTATTAAGAAATACCGAAAATTTATTGACTGATGGTGGGGCGAAGTGGTTCATTGTGTCTCAAGAGTACATCATTGTGGGGCGATAGTGCAGTCCAAGGGAAAAAACGAGAATTTGCCGGGCGATGGGTTGGGGGTCTTCATGGGCCAGTTCACCCATTGCCTGGATCCTAAGAAACGCCTGACGATCCCGTCGGAATGGCGGGATCATGTGGGTATTCCGCAGAGTCTCACGGTGATTCCCGGTCTGGAAGGGACCCGTTGCCTGATGGTGTTTCCCGCGCGGGAGATGGCGCAGCGGCTCCAGAGTATCCGCAGTCTTTCCATTGCGGATACGAGAGGGCGCCAGTTCGCCCGGTTGCTGGGCTCACAGTCCCAGCTTGCCCCATGGGATTCAGCGGGGCGCATCCGGGTCAACGACAGTTTGCTCGAGTATGGGGCCTTATCCGATCAGGTGGTCCTGGTCGGTGCTATTGACCATTTTGAATTGTGGAATCCGGAATTGTGGAAACCGTTGGGTGCAAAGGGGGTGGCTGACCTTGGTGAAGCCGCCCGAAACATAGGCTTCTAGGCGGGGCCCCATGCATCAAGCCGTGCTGCTGAATGAAGTGATGACGGGGCTGGCACCACGACCGGGTGGACTTTATGTGGACGGCACGCTGGGCGGTGGCGGCCATTCGCGGGCGATAGCCGGGGCGATCGGACCAGCGGGACGGTTGCTGGCGATTGACCAGGATGCCGGGGCACTGGAACGGGCACGCCGAAACCTGACGGGGTTGGAAGACCGCTGCACGCTGGCCCAGGGCAGTTTCGCCCGAATGGATGAGGTGGCGCAAGCCAACGGATTTGGCAGGGTGGACGGGGTTCTGCTGGATATCGGGATTTCGTCGGATCAGCTGGATGATCCGGACCGCGGGTTCAGCTTCATGAGGGACGGGCCGCTGGACATGAGAATGGACCAGGGGCGTCCGACGACGGCGGCGGATTTGTTGAATACGCTCCCGGAGTATGAACTGGCCGACCTGTTGAGGGTGTATGGCGAGGAGCCGAGGGCGCGGGCGATTGCGCGGCAGGTGGTCCGGAAACGGGTGACCGAGCCGTTCTGCAGGACCAGCCAGCTGGCGGACCTGGTGATGGGGGTTTACGGGGGGCGGCGTGGGAGAATTCATCCGGCCACGCTGGCTTTCCAGGCGCTCAGGATCGTTGTGAACGGCGAGCTGGAGGCGTTGGAAAAAGGGTTGGAGGCGGGGCTTCGGCTCCTGGCTCCCGGTGGAAGGTTTGCGGTGATCACCTTCCACAGCCTCGAGGACCGGATGGTGAAACAATTTTTCGTGGAACACCAGGGACGGTTTGAGTCCCTGCCGGAGGGTGGCCAGAAGTGGGTTGGACAGCTCCCGGCGGTGAAGATTTTGACGCGGAAGCCGGTGATGGCGGCCGAGGAAGAATGCCGGGAGAACCCACGGGCAAGGTCGGCGAAGTTGCGTATTGCGGAGAGAAAGGATTCATAGAATATGGCCAAGAAAAACAAGAAAAAAGGGCAGGCTAAATTTCCGGTTCCGATGCCGGTGGTGGCGGCAATCCTGGCGGCGGCCGGGTTGGCATTATTCTATGTGTGTTTCCAGGCGCGGACTGAAACCCTCGGCCGGGAAATCAAGGTCCTGGAGGCGGCGCGTGACAGCTTGCGCGACCAGCTTGTCCGCGAACAATGCGAGTGGGCAAGGCTGCAATCGCCGTCCAGCCTGGCGCAGTCGCTCGCGAGCTTCGGTCTGGTAATGACCTGGCCGGGACGCGACCAGATTGTCAGGGTGCGCTATGACGGTTCCCTGGATTCACCCCGCGGTTATGCCATGCGCCTGTCGTCCGGTGTGGCGCGGGCTGATCGGGTAGTGATGAATGACTGAGCCCCGTGGATCAACCAGATTCTTCATCATTGTGGCCTTACTGGGCGTGGCAATGGTGGGGCTGGTGGTCCGTCTGGTGGTGCTTCATCTCGGAAGTCATGAACAGGATCGGGCTACCGCAGCCAAGCAGCGGACTTTCAAGCAGACGCTGAGTGTCCAGCGTGGGCGCATTCTGGAGAGCAGTTCATCCGCCGGGATCCTCGCCCTGAACCTTGGCGTGAAGGATATCTGGGGCGATCCCGGTTTGCTGGTGGCGAGCAACCGTGTCGAGGCCACGGTGGCCCGTCTCAGGACCCTGCTGGACTTTGATGTTGAGGATGTGACATCACGCCTGTGCCGGACGAACAGCCGCTTCGCCTACATTGCCCGTTTTATTCCCGAGGAGCGGGCGACGCTGGTGGCGGCGCTCAAGCTGCCCGGTATCCATATGGATGATTCCTCCATCCGGTCCTATCCCCAGGCCGGGATGCTGTGCCATGTGCTTGGCTCCGTGAACACCGAGGGAGTCGGGTCCGGCGGCATCGAGCAGCTCATGGAAAAATTCCTCAAGGGGAGCCCCGGCCTGATCGAAAGCCGACTGGACGGGCGCCGCCGCGAGATGGTGGATCGACGCAGCGAGGAAATCCCCTCCAAGGACGGCGCGGATGTGACCCTCACGATCGATCAGAACCTCCAGTACATCATGGAGAAGGCCATCGACGGGGCAATGGAGCGAAACCGGGCCAAGGCCGCGTATGCCATCATCCAGCGGATCCGGACCGGTGAGATCCTGGCGATCGTCAGCCGCCCGGGATTCGATCCCAACCAGTATCGCGTGGCGACTGACCCGCAGAAGTTGGACCGGGCGATCGGACTGATCTATGATCCGGGCTCAACGTTCAAGGTTGCTTCCATTGCCGCCGCCCTTGATGCGGGGGTAGTCAGGGCTGACACCCTGTTCGATACCGAGAACGGTCGCTGGCTTCACTGCGGTAAGATCCTCCGTGACTACCACGCTTACTCGAAGCTGAATACGGCGGATATTCTCAAGAAATCCAGCAACATCGGTGCGGCCAAGATAGGAAACCTGCTCGGTGCCGAGCGGCTCGACCGGTATTTGCGGGGATTCAGGATCGGCAGCAAACTGGGGATTGATCTGCCCGGCGAGGAGGCGGGTATCCTGAGGCCGGTGTCGAAGTGGGCCCCCATCAGCGTCAGCCGGATTTCGATCGGGCAGGGGGTTAGCGTGACCGGCCTCCAGATGCT
>JBAXRC010000027.1:0-11418 GCA_037131415.1 bacterium
CGCTCCGGTGCGTATACAGGTCCGGATCATCCGGCAGGTTGTAGTTGATGACGTGGGTCAGGTCGGTGACGTCCAGCCCGCGCGACGCCACATCGGTCGCCACCAGGAGTTGCCGCTGGCGGACACGGAACGCATGCATCACACGGTCGCGCTGCTGCTGGTTCAGGTCCCCGTGCAGGGCTTCCGCACTGTACCCGTCGGCCTCAAGATGCGCGGCCACCTCCTGCGTTTCAATGCGCGTGCGGCAGAACACAATGCCGTAGATCGACGGCAGGCAGTCGAGGATACGGCGCAAGGCGGCGTAACGGTCGGGGGCATGCACCACATAGCATTCGTGCCGCACGGTGTCGGATCCCGAATTGCGGTGGCCCACGAGGATCTCCTCGGGATCATCCATGTACTTGTTGGCGATGGTCGCCACCGCGCGCGGCATGGTGGCCGAAAACAGGAGGGTGCGCGACGTGTCGGGCGTCTCGGTCAGGATGGCGGCAAGGTCCTCCTCGAACCCCATGCTCATCATCTCGTCGGCCTCGTCCAGCACCACGCGCTGCACTCCCGACAGGTCCGCCCGCTTGCGACGGAGCACATCGTTCAGGCGGCCCGGCGTGGCCACGATGATATGGACACCCCGGTGCAGGGCGCGCAACTGCGGGTCAATGGGCGACCCGCCATAGATCGCCAGGATCCGGATGCCGCGCAGGTGCTTGGCAAAGGACGTCAGGTCACGGGTGATCTGCAGGCACAGTTCGCGGGTGGGACAGAGGACCAGGGCCTGCGGCACATTCGCCGCCGGATCCGTGAGATGCAACAGCGGCAACCCGAAGGCGGCGGTCTTGCCGGTTCCGGTCTGCGCCAGCGCCACGAGGTCGCGCGTCCCCTTCAGCAGTGCCGGAATCACCTTGGCCTGCACGGGAGTCGGCGTTTCGAACTTAAGATCCGTCACCGCCTGTACCAGGGCTGGTGCCAGCCCGAAATCCTTGAACGTCGTCGCAATTGTAGTTGTCATAAATATCATTATATTGTGGGCTTCACCGCATTGGAAGTCAAACTATGTAATGGGGAGATAGACAGAAGACAGGAGTCAGGAGACAGAAGACAGAAAAATACGGAGGGGGGAGATTGCAACCGCAGATGGACGCGGCGCACGCGGACGAATACGGGTTTCTCCATCAGCGTTTTCCGCGTTCGTCTGCGGTTCCATCCCTCTTCGAAATCTTGATAATGGTTTCGCCTCAGGACAGCACCCAAAACCCCGACCCCTTCTTAATACCACCCGTTCGGGGGGTGACAAATTCACAAAGGGGTGTAACATCCTGAACTCATCATGAAAAAACTGATTCCCATTCTGATTTTAATCCTGCTGGCGGGCTGGATCGGCACCGTGGTGGTCAAGCGAGGAAAAGAGGAAAAGGACACGGCTTCCCGCGCGGCGAAGGCCAAGGCGGCCCCCATCCCCGTCCTGCTCACCAACGCCACAACGATGACCATGCCGGTGGAAATCCGGACTTTTGGAACGGTGGAACCGATGTCCACCGTGGCGGTCAAATCCCAGATCACGGGAATCCTCTCGAATGTCCTGTTTTCAGAGGGACAGGAGGTGAAGGAGGGAGATCTCCTCTTCGTCATTGACCCCCGTCCCGCCGAGGCAACCCTGCGGCAGGCGGAGGCGGCACTGTCCCGTGACCGCGTCCAGCTTGAAAACGCCGTGAAGGAAGCGGAAAGACAGGAATCCCTTTTGGCAAAGGGCATTTCGGCCCAGGATGTCCGTGATACGGCGGTGACGACGGCGGAAACGCTCAAGGCCGCCGTCCGGGCTGACGAGGCGGCAATGGATTACGCCCGCCTCCAGGTCGGCTACTGCTCCATCCGGTCCCCTGTGTCGGGGCGCACGGGAAACCTGATGATCCACCGCGGCAATCTCGTGAAGGCGGATGATGCTCCCCTGGTAACCATCAATCAGATCCACCCGATCCTCGTCCGGTTCACCCTTCCCCAGCAGGAGCTTGCACGGGTTCGGGCAGGGTCCAAGCGGGGCGAGATTGCCGTGCTGGCAACCCTCTCCGATGCAGAGGCCAAGCCCGAACCTGGAATTCTCACCTTCATTGACAACACCGTGGAGGAAAGCACCGGCACGATCCAACTCAAGGCCCGTTTCGAGAACGCCACTTCCGCCCTGTGGCCCGGCCAATTCGCGACTGTCGTGCTGCAGCTCGCCCGGCAGGAGAACGTGGTCACTGTCCCCGAAACCGCCATCATGCCGGGCCAGAAGGGCGCGTATGTCTATGTCAAGGACAGCCAGGACAAGGTGAATCCTCGGTCCGTAACCGTTGACCGCACCGTATCGGGCATATCCGTCATCACCAGCGGCTTGACGGCAGGGGAGGAAGTCGTTGTGGACGGCCAGCTCCGCCTCAAGCCCGGCTCCCTGGTGACCTCACGCTCCTCTTCTTCCCCCCCTGACGCCAAACCGGCAGGCCGCCCATGAACCTGGCTGCCCCCTTCATCCACCGCCCGGTCATGACTACCCTGACGGCGCTGGGCCTGGTCATCGCCGGGATCCTGGCCTACCGCCAACTCCCGGTAAGCGATCTCCCGAATGTGGATTATCCGACCATCCAGGTATCCGCCGCGCTACGTGGGGGGACGCCCGAGACGATGGCGGCGGCGGTGGCCACCCCGCTGGAGCGTGAATTCTCGACCATTGCCGGACTGGACTCCATGAACTCCAGCAGCGCCCAGGGCAACACCCAGATCACGCTCCAGTTCGCCCTGAACCGTGACCTGGATGCCGCCGCCCTCGATGTCCAGGCAGCCATTTCACGGGCCATGAAGAACCTGCCTGCCCAGATGGACGTCCCCCCCTCCTACCAGAAGGTCAACCCCGCAGACCAGCCCATCCTGTACCTGGTCCTGACCAGCCCGACCCTGCCGATGAATGAGCTCGACGAGTACGCCCAGACCTATCTTGCCCAGAATATTTCCATGGTTGACGGCGTTGCCCAGGTGAACGTGTTCGGCTCCCAGAAATTCGCCGTCCGGATCCAGCTCGACCCCCATCAGCTCGCGACCCGGGGGCTTGGCATCGACGAGGTCGCCGGAGCCATTCAACAGGGCAATGTCAATCTCCCGACCGGCATCCTGTACGGACCCAACCGGGCGTTCGCCGTACAGGCCAGCGGACAACTCTCGAAGGCCAAGGATTACCTGCCCCTGATCGTCGCCTACCGCAACGGTGCTCCGGTGCGTCTCGGGGAACTGGGCACCGTCCTCGACAGCGTGGAGAACAACAAAGTCGCCGCCTGGTTCTGCACCAGCAACCTCGTGCAGCGCGCCATTGTGCTCGCCGTACAACGTCAGCCGGGGAAGAATACGGTTCAGGTTGCGGCAGATGTCCGTTCCCTCCTGACCCGGCTCAACACAAACCTGCCCGCCGCCGTTTCACTCGAAGTCCTGTACGATACCAGCCAGTCCATCCAGGCCTCGTTCGAGGACGTGAAATTCACGCTGCTCCTGACCGTGGTCCTGGTCGTGCTGGTCATCTTCATCTTCCTGCGGAACATCTCCGCAACGCTGATCCCGAGTCTGGCCCTGCCCATGTCCATGGTGGGCACCTTTGGCGTGATGTCGATCCTGAACTACAGTCTCGACAACCTCTCCCTGATGGCGCTGACCCTGGCGCTGGGGTTCGTGGTGGATGATGCCATCGTGGTGCTCGAGAACATCGTCCGGCACCGGGAAATGGGGAAGGACAGGTTCACGGCCGCACTCGATGGAACCCGGGAAATCAGCTTCACCGTCGTCTCCATGACCCTCTCCCTGGCAGCCGTGTTCATCCCGGTCCTGTTCATGAGCGGCGTGGTCGGGCGGCTGTTCCGGGAATTCGCCGTAACCATTGGGGCAGCGGTCCTGGTCTCCGGCGTCATCGCACTCACCCTGATCCCCATGCTTAGCGCCCGCTTCATGAAAGATTCTGCCCATGCGGGCCATGGCCGCCTGTACCAGCTCATGGAAGCCGGCTTCGAGGGGATGCTACGCGGGTATGCGGACTCCCTGCGCTGGGCACTGGATCATCGCCGCACCATGATGGTCCTGGCCCTGGTGATGCTGGCCGCCACCGGCTACCTCTTCTGGGCTGTTCCGAAGGGATTCATGGCAAGCGAGGATCGCGGCCGGATCAACATCACCACCGAAGCCATCGAAGGCATCTCCTTTGATTCGATGGTGATGCACCAGAACAGCCTGATTCCCCTTCTCCAGGCGGATCCCAATATCCAGGGGTTCATTTCGAGTGCGGGAGCCCGGGGTAGCAGCGGAGCCAATACCGGCCGGTTCATTGTATCCCTGAAACCGCGGGCCGAGCGCACGATGACCACGGACCAGGTGGTGCAATCCCTGCGGAGCAAGCTTGGTAAAACCCCGGGAATCCGCGTATTCCCAGTCAATCCACCCCTGATCAACATCGGTGGACGCCAAACCAAGAGCCAGTATCAATACACGCTCTCAAGCACCGATACCCCCGAACTCTACCGCTCCGCCAACCAGCTGGTCGAGCGGCTCCGTGAACTGGACATCCTCCAGGACGTGACCAGCGACCTGCAATTGACCAATCCGGAGCTGAATGTGGACATTGACCGGGATCTGGCCTCTTCGCTCCAGATCACAGCCGGCCAGGTCGAGACGGCACTATTCAATGCCTACGGAAGCCGGCAGGTTTCAACGATCCTGTCACCCAACAACCAGTATTCGGTTATCCTGGAGATGAAGCCCGAGTACCAGGCCGACCCCTCAGTTCTATCCTGGCTCCGCGTCCGCAGCGGGGATGGGCGCCTGATCCCCATCAACACGGTGGCCCGGCTGCGAAACGATATCGGGCCGATGACCATCAACCACTCCGGCCAGATGCCTTCGGTCACAGTCTCCTTCGATCTCAAGCCCGGCGTTTCACTGGGAGATGCCGTGGAGAAGGTCAACACCGTGGCCCGCCAAGTCCTTTCCCCGCGCGTCAGCACCATGTTCCAAGGGACGGCCCAGGTCTTCCAATCCTCCTTCAAGGGAATGGGCTGGCTTCTCGCCCTGGCGGTTCTGGTCATCTACATTGTGCTGGGTATCCTGTACGAGAATTTCCTCCATCCGGTCACCATCCTGTCCGCGCTGCCCTTCGCCGGAGTGGGCGCCCTGGCGACCCTGATGGTGTTCGGCGCCGAACTGTCGGTCTACGCGTTTGTCGGCATCATCATGCTGGTGGGCCTGGTCAAGAAAAACGGCATTATCATGATCGATTTCGCCATCGAGGCGCAGAAACAGAAGGGGAAAGCACCAAGGGAGGCCATCTATGAGGCCTGTCTGGTCCGCTTCCGCCCGATCATGATGACCACCATGGCGGCCCTGGCGGCGGCAATCCCCATTGCCGTCGGGTATGGTGCCGGCGGCGAGGCACGGCGCCCTCTGGGTCTGACCGTCGTGGGCGGCCTCCTGTTCTCGCAAACGCTGACGCTGTATGTCACCCCGGTTTTTTATCTCTACATGGAACGACTGCGGGAGTTCCTGAAAAGGAAGCACTGACATGATGACCCCACACTCATCAACGAGAGGCTGGATGGTGGTGTTGCTGGCTGTCCCGCTCCAGGCCTTCGGTGCGGGAACCAACACCCTGCGGATATCGGTATCCGATGCCGTCCTGATGTCACTGGAACATAATCCCTCGATACGCGTCCAGCGGTTCCAGCCCCAAATCATCCAAACCCGCGAGGACGCGGCCCGGGCGGTGTTCGATCCCGTCCTCTCGGGCGGAATTTCACGGAACCGCCAGAACGGGCCCCTGCGGGCGTTTCAAGCCTCCACCAACTCAATGGTGGAGACGACCCGCGACAACACGGTTGCCCAAGCGGGCCTGTCCGAAACCCTTCCCACGGGAACACGGATCGAACTGGGCGGCCAGACGTCAATCGACCATCCGGTATTTAACAACACCGCTTCGCGGATCGGCCTGGCGGTCACCCAGCCCCTGCTGGAGGGTGCCGGAACCGGGGCAAACCTGGCGGTGCTCCGCCAGTCGCGGATTGACACGCAGAGCTCGGTGTTCGAGCTGCGCGGCTACACGCTGGCCCTGGTGGCGGAAGTCGAAAAGGCGTATTGGGGTTACGTCCAGAGCCGCGAGGAGCGGAAAGTCTACCTGGATTCCGTGACCGTGGCGGAACGGCAACTCAGGGAGACTCAGGAGCGTATCCGGGTCGGCAAGCTGGCCCGGCTGGAATCCGTGGCGGCGGAAGCCGAACTGGCCTTGCGCCGCGAGGCGCTGATCGCCTCCGGGACACGGTTGACACAGGCCCGCCTGAAATTGATCCGCCTGCTCAATCCATCGGCGCCGGAGCCCTGGTCCCTCATTCCGGAAACTCTGGATCAGCCCGCCCCGCCATCCGCCACGCTTGAGGAAGTGGAAAGGCATGTGGCGGCGGCACTGGCCGGACGTCCCGATCTCAACCAGGCACGGTTATCCATCTCACGCGGAGAGCTTGAATTGGTCCGCACCCGGAACGGACTCCTGCCGAAAATGGATGTCTTTATGACACTGGGCCGCAGCGGCTATGCCTCCTCGTTCAGGGACTCCACCGAGGGGGAGGACGCCAGGGGTTATGATGTCGGCGCCGGGCTCCAGGTGGCGTATCCCCTGCGGAACCGGGCGGCAGGGGCGGATTACCGGCGGGCCGCAGTCAGTCGTCAACAGGCCGAGGAAGCCCTCACCAATCTCTGCCAGCTGGCTCAGGAGGATGTCCGGGTGGCATGGGTCATGGCGGAAACGGCGGGCACACAAGTCGAGGCCGCCAGGGCGACACAGACCCTGCAGGAACGGAAACTGGAGGCGGAGCAGTCCCGTTTCAAGGAGGGGAAATCCACCTCCCTGCTGGTCGCCCAGGCGGAGCGGGATCTCCTGGCGGCGAAACTGAGCACTATCAACGGCATGATTGCCGTCCTGACCACCCGCAGCGACCTTTACCAGAAAGACGGATCCCTGCTGGCCCGCCGCAAGCTCGCCGTCCCGGACTGAAAAGAAGTCACTGTGAATTCAGGATTGACGACTGCGTCCTTTTTTCTACACTTCCCCCCTTTCAAACAGGAGAAAGCAACATGGCATTGATTAACTTTGGTGGAGAGAAGGAAACCGTCGTCACCCGCAAGGAGTTTTCGACGGCAAAGGCGCGCAAGGTCCTCAAGAAAGAGGTGATTGCGATCATCGGTTACGGCGTCCAGGGCCCCGCCCAGGCGTTGAACCTCAAGGATAACGGCTTCAAGGTCATCATCGGCCAGGCGCCGGAATTCAAGCGGGACTGGGACCGTGCCTGCGCGGACGGCTGGGTTCCCGGCAAGACCCTCTTCGACATCGCGACCGCCGTCAAGAAGGCCACGGTCATCCAGGTCCTGGTTTCGGATGCCGCCCAGCGCAAGATCTGGCCCGTCATCAAGGCCAACCTCAAGCCCGGCGACGCCATTTATTTCTCGCACGGCTTCTCGATCGTCTACAAGGGACAGACCGGCGTGATCCCCCCGAAGAACGTCGACGTGATCATGGTCGCCCCGAAGGGGTCCGGCACCTCCGTGCGCCGCAACTTCCTCTCCGGCGCCGGGATCAACTCCAGCTTCGCCGTCTTCCAGGATGCGACCGGCCGCGCCAAGGAACGCTGCATCGCCCTGGGTATCGGCATTGGCTCGGGCTACCTGTTCCCCACCACCTTCCAGAAGGAAGTGTGCAGCGACCTGACCGGCGAACGCGGCGTGCTGATGGGCGCCCTGGCCGGCATGATGCACGCCCAGTATGATGTGCTGCGCAAGAACGGCCACTCGCCGAGCGAAGCCTTCAATGAGACGGTCGAGGAACTCACCCAGAGCCTGATCCGCCTGGTGGACGAGAACGGCATGGACTGGATGTTCCAGAACTGCTCCGTCACCGCCCAGCACGGCGCGCTCAAGTGGCGCCCGATCTTCTACAAGGCCAATCTGCCGGTCTTCAAGAAGCTCTACGCCTCCGTCAAGAGCGGCCAGGAAACCCGCGAGGTTCTCCGGGACTGCGGCGGCAAGGACTACCAGAAGTTCCTGGGCAAGAAGCTGGCCGATATCCACAACTCGGAAATGTGGTTGGCGGGTACTGCGGTGCGCGCGTTGCGCCCGAAGGAAGGCGTCAAGGCCATGGCCAAGAACGCCAAGGGCGTCGGCGGCCGGTTGTCGAACTAGACACGGATTGAAGGATTACGAAAAGGGCAGGCACCGCAAGGGCCTGCCCTTTTTCTTTGCCAGGAGTTGCTCACCACTGATTTAAGAAATTCGGGAAATGGGGAAGGGAATAATGTTTTCCCGCGCCATCAGTGGCAGGAATAAAGAGGGGGGAGGGGGCAACCGCAGACGAACGCGGAAAACGCTGATGGGGAAACCCGTATTCATCCGCGTGCTCCGCGTCCATCCGCGGTTTGCCTCCTTCCCCGTTTTCGCGCCATGCAACGCTAGCGAAACAGGCGGTGAATCTTATCCGTTTCGTTGGAGCCGCCGCTGATAGACATCCTGCAGGAGCGCGAGGGTTTCCTGCCCCGCGGTGTCCCACTTGAACTGTTCGGCCCAGCCCCGGACCTTGCCGCACAATTCAGAATAAAGAGGGGCATCATCCATCAACTGCTGCATCTTTTCCGCCAGGCTGTCCACCGACCTGAATTGATACAAAAGGCCTGAGACCCCATCCCGCACGCTGTCACGGAGTCCGGGTGCGTTATTGGCAATCACCGGCGTTCCACAGGCATTGGCCTCGATGACTGTCAACCCCCACCCTTCCTTGTAGCTCGATTGCACCAGGAACAAGGATCGCTGCAGCAGGGTGCGCTTCTCCTCCTCGGAGACAAACCCCGGAAACAGGATGCGACCGGACAACCCGGCCTTCCTGACCCATGCCTCCACCTTATGTTTGTAGGGGCCGGTTCCGGCGATCCTGAGGGTCAGACGGGGGTACTTTGCCGCAATCTTCTGAAACGCGCGACAAACATCCAGAACGCCCTTGTACTTTTGGATGCGGCCCAGCCACAACACCGACTGTTCCCGTGCGGGATCCGGCGGTGGCTGGTAAAAGGCGAGATCAACCCCGTTGTGGATGATGGCGATCCTGTCCAGGGGAATGCCCATGCCGTGAAGTTCGTTCCGGGTGGAATCGCTCACCACGCAGAACCTTTCCTTCCTGTAGACGATCCGGAGAGTCTGCTCGCCCAACCATACGATTAACGCCGTGAAGAAGGAGTCCTCATGAAAGATGGACCCTTTCCACAGATGATGCATCTGGATGAGGAGCGGTTTACGGGTCCGCCAGGGCGAGAGGAGCGGAAGTTTGTTGAAATCCTCGACAACCATATCAATGTTAAACCGCTTCTCCCATTCCGGGAGATGCCGCAAACAGAGTGCGGCATAGGTCGCATCACTGCCCACCCGGTGCACCTCAATGCCGCCAAGCACCTCGCTGTCCGGGGCGCCCGCGAAACGGGAGGCTATCAGGACCACCTTGTGCCCTGCCCGGGCAATGTCCTCATAGATGCGATGGAACCGCACTTCCGCACCGCCGGCTCTCGGATGCTTGATATCGCGCCAATTAAGAACCAGAACATTCATAATCCAACCCGCAGGCTCTTCACGAGCCGGGATGTTCAAGGACGATTTTCTTCGCGCACATCGGACATTCCCTGGGGTCAAACGTCACCGGCTCCATCTGGAGCAGGCTGATCGTGGGCGAAACGAAGCTCGCCTTGCCGCCGCTACGGTCCACCAGCACGGTCACCGCGACCACCTTGCCGCCGCGCCCCTCGACGATGTCAATCGTCTCCTGCACGCGCCCGCCGCGGGTAATCACATCCTCGGCCACCACATAGGCCGCGCCCCTGGGAATCTCAAAACCGCGCCGCAGGACCAGTGCGCCATCATGCTTCTCGGCAAAGATGGAAATCACGCCGAGCGCCTTCGCGACCTCGTGCCCGACAAACAATCCGCCCATGGCAGGCGCAATCACGCCATCCACCTTCAACCCCGGCATTTCCCGGCGCAACTTGCCCACCAGCGCCTCGCAAAGCTTAGCGCAGATGCGCGGATGCTGAAGCACCTTCGCGCATTGAAAGAACTGGTCGCTGTGAAGCCCCGAGCGGAGCTCGAAATGTCCCTTCAATAATGCCTTGGTCTCAAGAAATGAATTCAATACTTCCTGGTCCGTCATCGCAAAATTCCTCCTGTTGCCATCCTGCTGGCTGGTCGAGCAGTGTGCGAAAGCGCCCTGCCGAAATCAAGCCAATCGTGGGGGGGCAGAAGGCAGGAGTCAGGAGTCAGGAGGCTCGCAGACCTCAGACTATAGACCATGGACTTATTCTGAATTCTGACTCCTGTCTTCTGTCTGCGGGGAGTTATGATGTGGATATCACGGTTTTACTGATGAAAATATCGTTATTGTTGACGATATTCGGGCGGCGGGAAGGCTTGTAAACTTCCGCGCCATGATCTCACTTAAAACCCTGAAACGGACAACGGAAAGCGTCCTGCGACGCATTGGGCTTGAACCCTTGATCTACCATTATGTCTGCTGGAAAAACCAGCGCCGGTTTTCGCAGAGCGACCGGGCCTTCCTGGCTTTGAATCCAGCAATCATCCTGCCGCCGCCGCGGCTCCGGTTTGATGTCATCGCCTGTAGCAGCGCGGAATACTACGCCACAACCGGCGATAAAATGGCCCGCCAGATGTTGGAGGTAATCACACATAGGGGATCACCCGGCCCGAAAACCGTATGCGAGTGGGGTTGCGGGCCCGGCCGCATCCTGTTTGCCCTGGAGAAGCTGGCTGAGGCGAAGGATCTGGCTCTCATCGGAAGCGATGTCTTTGCGCCTTCGATCCACTGGGCGCAATCTGTCCCCAACACCCGCATCCGGTTTCACCTGAATCAAATGGAGCCGCCGCTCGCACTGGCCGATGCCAGCGTGGATTTCGTCTATGCCGTGTCCGTATTCACCCACCTGTCCGAAAAACTCACCCGGCCGTGGTTCCTTGAAATCATGCGGATCCTGAAACCCGGCGGCATTTTCTGGTTCAGCAGCCATAGCGGGGAGAATCACCGGAATGAATTGGATCAATCCCTGCGCGAAAAACTGGATCGGGGCGAATTCGTGGCCATCCACAGCTGGCATAACGGCTCCCAGATGTACTCCGGCATTCACTGTCCCGCCCTGATGAAAACCATCATCGCCTCCTCCGGTGCGACCCTCCTGGAATACCAGCCCGGGGGAAATAACAAGTATCAGGACGCCTGGATTGTACGAAAAAACGGTTTTTGACCCCTTTGTTCACACCGCCGCCATCCAGTAATGGGTCAGTTATAGGGGGTGCCCCGCCACCTTGCGTGGCGGGAACCAAACA
>JBAXRC010000028.1:0-11298 GCA_037131415.1 bacterium
ACTTAAATACCGTCCAACGAATCAGGCCGGACGGAAATTTATCTGTGAAGCTTTTCGGGGACATCCAAGCGGCCGGGAAATCGCCTTCAGAGCTTCAGAAAGAACTGACGAAGCTTTACGAGCCTCAAATTCAGGTTAAGGCCATAACGGTAATTGCGCGCAGTTCGGCGGCTGTGTATGTGTCCGGCGCCGTGAGCAGGCCGGGCAAGGTGGAGTATCTCAGGCCCATGACGGCGTTGGAAGCCATTATGGAAGCTGGCGGATTTGACCAGAAGGCGGGGGCGCGGCGGGGGAAGGTGAGGGTGATCCGGACCGAGAATAGCCAGGTGAAAAGCTATTTGCTGGACTTCGATAAGATCCTGACGAAGGGCGGGAATGCTCCCTTCTACTTGAAGCCGTTTGACACGGTGTATGTTCCCGGGGCTTGGTGATTACAAGGCGGTGACAGGCAGAGAATCACATTTTCAGGGTTTGTGACCATGCAATTCAGGATTAAAAATATTGTTGAAGCCCTTCGATCCTCCGATCACCCGAATGTGGAGGGCATTCATCCTGAAGGTGTCTTCATGGCGATTCTCAAGCATGAGCGTGCCGTGGCGGAACGGAATAATCACGTATTTACCGTGCTGGCCTTTTTTTCGAAGGAGAATGATATCGGCGCCACTCCCGCGCAGGTTGTCGGGCGTATCCTGGCCGAACGCCTTAGAGCTACGGATCAGATCGGTTGGCTGGATTCCCGAACGATAGGCGTCATTCTCCCGGATGCCGGCGGCAAGGAGGCTTCACTCGTGGCGGATCAGATTTGCCACAAGATGACGGAGCATCAGATCACGCTCGACTATAAAACGTTCCTCTATCCCTTTGAGGATTTCAAAGGGGCTGGAAATTCTCCCCGCGCAACCCTGGCTACCGGGGGCGAGAATTCCCCAGCCACGAGTGGCGGTTGCGTGACGTTATCCGGCAAGGAGGGTAGTGTGCAGTGTTCTGTGTCAGCGGGGGCTGAGACGGGGAGACCACGTCGACTGAGTCCACTCACGGATCTGTGCGTTGAGCCTTTTCCTGCTTGGAAACGATTACTTGATGTTGGCATATGTGTTTGCGGCCTTCTGGTGTTCGGCCCGGTGATGCTGCTGATTGCGTTGGGAATCAAAGTAATTTCACCAGGCCCTGTGATCTTCAAACAGGAGCGTATCGGGTTCAAGGGAAAGCCCTTCATGCTATATAAGTTCCGGTCCATGAGGCCGAATGCGGACACGGGCGTGCACAAGGACCACCTGGCCCGGCTGATGACGTCCAACGCCAAACTGATAAAACTGGACAATAGTGATACCCGGCTGATTCCCTTCGGGAAGTATTTCAGAGCCTCCGGTCTGGATGAATTGCCGCAATTGTTCAATGTCTTCAGGGGCGATATGAGTTTCATCGGCCCGCGGCCCTGCGTTCAGTACGAATACGAACAGCTTGACCTGTGGCAGAAACACCGGTTTGACACCTATCCGGGACTGACGGGTTTGTGGCAGGTAAACGGCAAGAACAGGACAACCTTCATGGAAATGATGCGGCTGGATATTTCCTATGGCCAAAGGCGGACAGTGATGAAAGATTTGAGAATCCTGATGAAGACGCTGCCGGCCGTCATTGGCCAGATTCGTGACTGTGCGACTGTAAAGAGGTGACTATGAAAAAACCTGTTCGTATGGCGGTAGTCGGGTGTGGGTACTGGGGACCGAATCTGATTCGGAATTTCCGGAGTATGCCGGATTGCCAGTTGTCCGACCTTTGCGATTTAAATACAGCCAGGCTGAGCCACCTCAAGGACTTGTATCCGGATATCATGATGCATGTCTCGTTCGAGGAGATGCTTGGCAGCAGGGACTTGGATGCGATTGTCATCGCGACACCGGTACACCTGCATTACAAGTTGGCCATGATGAGCCTGAAAGCCGGCAAGCATGTCATGATCGAGAAGCCCATGGCCAGCTCCGTGGCGCAATGTGAGGAGCTGGCGGATGTGGCCCGGAAGGCGGGGGTGACGCTGATGGTGGGGCACACCTTTCTCTATTCGCCCCATGTTCGGAAAATCATGGAGATCATCAAGGGGGGGGATATTGGCAATATTCATTACATCAGTTCGCGGCGACTCAACCTCGGCTTGTTCCAAAAAGACATCAATGTTGTGTGGGATCTGGCGCCGCACGATATTTCCATAATTCAATACCTGATGGAAGAGATGCCTCATGCCGTTAACTGCCAGGGAAATGCGAATGTCACAAAAGGGGTTGAGGATGTCGGAAACATGACGCTCATGTTTGCGAGCGGCCGATATGCCACCGTTCAAACCAGCTGGCTTGACCCGAGGAAAGTGCGCGAAATGACGATCGTTGGCTCAAAGCGGATGATCGTCTACAACGATCTTGAGCCCTTGCACAAGATTACGATTTATGACCAGCGGGTCGAGATGCCGCCTCACTATGACTCCTTTGCCGAGTTCCATTACGCCTATCACTACGGGGATGTCTATAGTCCTTACGTCAAGCTGGATGAGCCGTTGAAAATCGAATGCCGCCATTTCCTGGATTGCATCCTCAGTGGCGACTCCCCGATGACATCGGCTGAACTGGCAACGGATATTGTTCGGATACTGGAGGCAGCGTCCGAATCCCTGCGTCAGGATGGTGCCCGTATTGCGATCGAGAAACGTGCCCGGATGGCACCGTAGCATAGAAAAGTGTGATCTTAGCATGAAACATTCATCTCACTCGCTTATCGCCCCGGACGTCAAATTGGGCCGGAACGTCAAGATCTGCGGGTTTACAAACCTGTATGGTTGCTCTATTGGGGATGAATCAAAAGTAGGGACTTTTGTGGAAATCCAGAAGGGAGTCGTCATCGGGCGCTGCTGCAAGATTTCAAGTCACACCTTTATCTGTGAAGGAGTTACGATCGAGGATGATGTTTTTGTCGGTCATAACGTGACCTTCATCAATGACCGCTTTCCGCGAGCCGTGGCGGGAGGAAAGCTTAAAACGGATAAGGACTGGATCTGTGAACCCACCATCGTGCGGAAAGGGGCGTCCATCGGGTCGGGCTCCACCGTGCTGTGCGGAATCACCGTGGGAGAGAATGCGATTATCGGGGCCGGCAGTGTGGTGACCCGGAATGTGCCGCCGCATACGATTGTGGCGGGAAATCCCGCGCGGGTGCTTCGCGCCTTGGAGGAGGATAAGCCATGAATGTTCCGTTTTTGGATCTCAAGGCGCAGTATCGCGTGATCCAGGATGAGATTGGCACCGCAGTGCGGAGCGTGTTGGAAAGCGCCGCGTTTGCCGGGGGACCCTTTGTGGCGAAATTCGAGGAGGAATTTGCCGCGTATTGCGGAACCCGCTATGCGATGGGGGTCGGGAATGGAACCGATGCGCTTTGGCTGGTCATGCTTGCTCAGGGGATTGGCCCCGGGGATGAGGTCATCACCGTGCCCAACACGTTTATTGCAACTGCGGAAGCGATCAGTTTTTGCGGCGCGACACCGGTATTCGTGGATGTTGACGACCGGACCTACACCATGGATCCCGATGGCTTGAGGAAGGCCATTACCCCGCGCACGAAGGCTGTGATTCCGGTACATTTGTACGGGCAGACGGCGGACATGGATCCCATCGCGGTGATCGCGTCCGAGTATGGTCTGCCTGTGATCGAAGACGCCTGCCAGGCCCATGGAGCCCAATATAAGGGGCGTATGGCAGGCTCCATGGGGGTTGCCGGCTGTTTCAGTTTCTATCCGGGCAAGAATCTGGGCGCCTACGGTGAGGCCGGGGCTGTTGTGACAAACGACCCGGATCTTGCCGGTAAAATCAGGATACTGCGGGAGCACGGGCAGCCGAAGAAGTATTACCATTCGGTGATAGGCTGGAATGCGCGTATGGACGGAATTCAGGGGGCAATCCTGAGCGTCAAGTTGAAATACCTGTCGGTTGCCAATGAGGCAAGGCGGGCTCATGCGCGGCTCTATCAGGATCTGTTGTCCGAAGTCGGGCAGGTTGTTCTCCCGGTTGAGGCTCCGTATGCGAAGCACGTCTACCACATCTATGCCATCCGCACCAAGAAGCGGGATGAGCTGATCAGCCGTCTGGCGTCGAGGGGGGTCACGTGCGGCGTACACTACCCGGTTCCGCTTCACTTACAGGAGGCCTATGCCTCGCTGGGGATCCCGAGGGGCGCCTTCAAGGTGACCGAGGAAATCACACAGGAGATCATTTCGCTGCCGATGTTCCCCGAGCTCACCCGAGAGCAAGTCATGTATGTTTGTGACGAACTGAAGGCCGGCCTTGCGGCACTGGGCCCGTGATTGGCGATTTCCTCCGGGGATGATCATCCGGGCGGGGCGATCCTTGCGATCGTTGAACACTGTGTACTATGAGATTCTCAATCCTCTGCATGAGCCTGACTGGAACGACCGGCTTAGCCCGGGGATGGGGGAATCCATCTTCAATTCGGCCGAGTGGGCCGCCGTGCTTCATGAGTCATATGGGTATCGCCCGTGTTATGTGACGTCCCGGGAGGCGGACACTCGTTCACTACTGATACCCATGATGGAGGTTGATAGCTGGCTGACGGGCAGGCGTGGCGTGTCGCTTCCGTTTTCCGACTTCTGTGCACCTGTCGGAGTAGGGAGCGAGAACATCACATCGGTCATCCAGGAATTGGTCAGTCTGGGGCGCCAGCGAAATTGGCGGTATTGTGAAATCCGGAATGATTGTGCCGTTCCTCCTGAAATGCCCCGGTCGGCGCGCTATCTCACGCATACGCTGGATCTGGCTCCGAGTGACGCAGAGCAGTTCGGTCGCCTTGACGGAAGCGTAAGGACATCGATCCGAAAGGCAGTCACGTCGGGTGTGGAAGTGACCTTTTCGGTCAGTCTCGATTCCATGAGGGACTTTTATAAATTGAATTGCGAGACCCGGCGGCGGCACGGCTTGCCGCCTCAACCCTTCCGGTTTTTCAGGAATGTGCATCAGCACATCATCGCGAAAGGATTGGGGCGCACTGTGACCGCCTGGCACCTCGGAAGGCCGATCGCCGCCGCCTTGTTCTTTCATGCCGGGCGGCAGGCGCTATTCAAGTACGGCGCGTCCGATTCCGAAACGCAGCATCTCAGGGCGGTAAGTCTACTGATGTGGGAGGCCATCCGGCACTACGCTGAAGCGGGTTTTGAGCGTCTCTCAATGGGGCGGACGGCCAAGACTCATTCCGGACTCAGACGATTCAAGCTGGGGTGGGGCACGCAGGAAGGGGAGCTAGGGTATGTCAGGTATGATCTTCACGCGGGGGGATTTGTCGGGGAACAGCCTTCTGTCGCGGCGGATGGATACAGACTGCTTCGCCTGCTTCCCCTCTTTGTCTTGAGATGGGGAGGGGCGGCCTTCTACCGGCACATGGCCTGATGAAGGCCCCGACGGACTTTCAGTCAGTAATATCCTGTGTAAAACCGAGGTGACTTATGCCTGATGCACAACATGCCGATTCCCTGGAGCACGTCAACTTGGCAGACATTTTCCAGCTGTTGTTCCGTCATAAAGTGAAAATAGCGGTCTTTTCATTATTGGGGGTATTGGCTTCGCTGGCCGTTTTTCATTTCGCGCCGGGTGCATACGAGTCTGAGACGACGCTGCTTGTCCGGTATGTTTCAGACTCCACTGTATTGGATCGTGTTTCCTCCGGGGAGCGAGTAACGGCGATGGGCGGGGGGGCGGAGCATGTCATTAATTCGGAGATCGCCATTCTGGCGAGTCGTGATCTTGTCGAAAAGGTCATAGATGCCATGGGTGTCAGCCGGTTTTCATATTACAAGGCCAGGATGCCGGACCGGGCGTGGATTACTGAGAAAGTGATGGCGGCCATCAGGATCGAGGCGCCTAAAAACAGCAATGTCATCCGGATTACCTTTGAGGGGCCCTCACCGGCGGTTGCCCAGGAATTCCTAAGACGCCTCACGGAGGCCTATCTTCAGAAGCACATCGAGATTCATGGAGCGGCCGGGGCGTACGAATTCCTGTCCCGGCAAACGGATCAACTGAGATCCCGCCTGGCGGATACCGAGGAGGAATTGAGAAAGTTGAAATATGACGAAGGCATCGTATCCATCGAGGATGCCAAGAAAACAGTTTCACAGCGCACCGATGAGCTGACCAGGGGGCTGGACGACCTGGAGACGACCCTGGCGGCGGCCAAAGCCAGGGCCGATGTGTTGAGGTCCTTGCTGTCCACAACGGGTGGCAGCCGGACGTCCCTGGTCTTTCTGGCGTCGGAGGCCGGTGACGTGGGGCCGGCATTGAGATCGCGGCTTTTCCGCTTGCAGCAGAAGGAAATGGAATTACTGTCGGTATACACGCCCGACAGCATTCCCGTCACGAGTCTGCGCGAACAGATTGCGGAAACGCAACGACTCCTGGGGGGGGAGAGACCGATGATCACGACAAACACGGTGGTGGCGGGCGAGCCGCCGAGCGGGGTTGTGCTGGGATCCATGGAGGAGCAGGCGAGTTTTGCCGCAATTCAGGCCAGGATTGCCAGTCAAAAGGAAATTCTCAAGCGCGCATTGGCGGAGATGAGGAAGATTGATTCCGTTGAGACACGGATTGTCCAGTTGCAACGCAGCAAAGAGCTTCAGGAAGTCAACTACAGGTACTTCTGCCAAAGTCTGGAGCATGCCCGTATTGATGAGGCGCTCAATTCGGGCAGGATTTCAAACATCAGCATCGTGCAACCGGCGACACTGCCATTGAAGATGAAGCTGGGCAAACTGCCGCGCAATATGGCGCTGGTGCTGTTGCTGGGGGTGATAAGCGGGTTGGGGTTGGCGATCCTTCAGGAATACTTTGTGGATCAGACATTAAGGAAGCCACGTGAAATGCTGCCTGCGTTTCGTGCCCCACTACTGATGACGGTGCCGCTGCTGAAGGCCTCTCGCAGAGGCCGCCGGGCCGGACCGGAGGAGAGGCGGCTTCTTTCGGAATCCACCGGGAGAGACCAGGAGGAGGACCGCGTCGAATCCGTGTTGCGGGTCGACTTGAATGATTATTATGAGTTACTTCGAGACCGGGTGCTGGCCGCGATGGGGCCCGTTACATCATCGCCTTGTGTCCTGGGTGTCACCAGTTGCGTCCACGGGTCAGGGGTGAGTACCCTGGCGGCTGGCCTGGCCTTGTCGCTTGCCCGGGGTGGCAATCAGCGGGTGGTGCTGGTAAACAGGGGGGCCGATGCGCTTACCCCGCAGATTTTCGGGGTGAATTCCGTGACAGGCCTCACTGAACTCAAGGCCGATGCCATGGGCAATACCGCCGTGACACAGCTCAACCACTTTGTGGTGCCGTCCCGTGAAATGCTGGTGACCGCGCATTCCTCAGGCTCCGCTTCCCGGTATGATGCGCTGCTCCAGTATCTCCGGAGCAGCCAGGCGGGTTTTGTGATTGTTGACCTGCCTCCTGTCAGCGAAACAAGTCTAACCCTGAGGATCGGACGCCTGCTCGATGGGGCGGTACTGGTTGTTGCCGCCGAGAAGGTGAGTCGCCATCTGGCGGGGCGCGTGAAGGATCTCATGAAGGAGTCCGATGTCCGGCTTGTCGGTACGATTCTGAATAAGCAACACCAATACGCCCCTGAGTGGATTTGTCAAAACTTCTGAGGATTTGACCCGATGAATACCTCGCCGTCCTACAATTCCCTCCGGTGCCGCTATGCCGTGAAGTCGATCCTTCCGCGACGGGCCGTCTTGCAGATACGGCAGGCGATTGCCCGACGCAAGCTGTCTTCGGCGCAAAATGTATGGCCTATTCTTCAATCCGCCGGGGCTGCGCCACCGTGGTGGACCGGCTGGCCTGAAGACCGGCAATTTGCTTTTCTGATAAGTCATGATGTGGATACGCAGCGTGGTCTGGACCGGTGTCTCCAGATTGCCGACTTGGAGGAACGCCTGGGGTTCAGGTCCGCGTTCTATTTTGTTCCCAAGGGACGCTACGCTGTTCCCAAAACGTTGCGCGAGGAGCTCGTTCGACGGGGTTTTGAAGTGGGGGTGCACGGTCTGTATCATGATTGGCGTACCTTCATGAGTCGTCCCGTCTTCGAAAAACGAGCCCCCCGCATTAATTATTATCTCAAGGACTGGAGGGCGGCCGGATTCCGGGCCCCCTCGATGATCCGCAATCTTGATTGGATCCGCGAGTTGAATGTTGACTATGATGCCTCGACCTTCGATACGGATCCGTTTGAGCCGCAGTCGGAAGGGGCAGGCACGATTTTCCCCTACTGGATTGACGGCACGGATACCCGGCCCGGGTTTGTTGAGCTACCTTACACGTTGCCCCAGGACTACACCCTGTTCGTCCTGCTTCAGGCCAAGGGTATCGATGTCTGGAAACACAAGCTGGACTGGATCGCGAAAAAAGGCGGGATGGCATTTTGCGATGTTCATCCCTGCTATGCCGACCCAGCCGCCGGTTTACCAGCCTATGACGCGTATCCCCTGAGCTATTATGAGGCTTTTCTCGATCTGATGAAAAACCAGTACAAAGGCCAATACTGGCATGTTCTGCCCCGCGAAATTGCACAGTGGTGGAGATCCCGTGCGGCTCGGGTCAAAGGGGCGGAACCGGTTAGGCCTGTTGCGCGGAAGATTGTCAGTCATCAGGCGGAGAAGATCTGGATCGATCTCGATAATACCCCGCACGTCCCCTTTTTCCGCCCTATTATCAGGGAATTGAAAGCAAGGGGATTTGATGTTCTGGTGACGGCACGCGATGCGTTCCAGGTCTGGGAGCTTGCCGACCGGATGGGTGTCGACTGCGCAAAGATCGGGCGACACTACGGCAAGCACAAGATCCTGAAAGGGATTGGGCTCTGCTACCGGGCCGCTCAACTTGCGCCCCTCATTCAGCGCGAGCGACCCATCCTTGCCGTTTCTCATGGTTCCCGCTCCCAGGTGATTCTGTCGTCCCTGCTGAGAATTCCCTGCGTGACTATCAGTGATTACGAGCATGCCCGAGGCCTCCCGGTCTTTCATTCGACCTATCATATTGTTCCTGATGTAATTCCGGATTCTGCGGTCCAGGGAAATCATGGGGCGATCTTTCACTACCCCGGCATCAAGGAGAACGTGTATGCCCCCGACTTTGTTCCAGACTCGATTCTTTTGCATGAGCTTGGTCTTCGAGCTGATGAGACGATTGTCGCGGTTCGTCCGCCTGCCACGGAGGCTCATTACCGCGCCCAGTTAAGTGATGTCCTTTTTGATGCCACCATGTCGTTTCTTTTAGGACTTCCTGAAATCCGCATCGTGCTTGTCCCGAGAAACAAGAAACAAAATGATTTTCTTGCGGCCGCCAGGCCGGCGTGGTTCAGTGGCGACAAAACGATTGTCCCTTCCCATGCGGTCGACGGGATGAATCTGCTCTGGCATTCCGATGTGGTGATCAGCGGTGGCGGAACCATGAATCGTGAGGCGGCTGCCCTGGGCGTTCCGGTCTACAGTATTTTCGGAGGGGCGATTGGCGCTGTGGACCAGTATCTGTCCGATATTGGAAAACTCATCATCATCCGTAATCCCGATGACCTTCCCGCGAGATTAAGGATCCGGAAACGGGATAAAATCCAACACGCCGTTGATTCAGACCGCCAGACCCTCCGGACCATTGTATCCCACATCGTGGACATGGCCGAGAACAGCACCGCCCACCTGATCTGAAGCTGAGAAATGATAGTTACGTGATTAAAGCCCAGTACTGAGATTGCCTGCTTATGTTGCGTGCGCTATTCACTCTTGATTACGAAATCCACGGCAACGGGGAGGGTTGTTCCCGTCGACTGATGGTCGAGCCTGCGGGAAAGCTGATGGACCTTCTTGATGAGTACGGGGCCAAGCTGACGATCATGGCGGATGCCGCGGAAATAAAGCGATTTTGTGATTACAAGGAGCAAATCGGGCGCGACGACTATCATTACGATCTGATCGTGGCACAGCTTCAGGACGCCATCCGGCGTGGACATGACATTCAGCTTCATCTTCATACATCTTATTTCAATGCCCGCCACGAAGCGGGGCGATGGGTCCAGGATTGGTCGGAGTACAATCTGGCCGGGTTGTCGCTCCCCCGGTTGAATGAGGTTATTGGAATCGGAAAACTTACTCTTGAAAGCATACTGAGACCTGCAGACCCTGGTTACCGGTGTATTGCGTTCCGAGCCGCCAATTGGTCGATGAATCCCTCCCGGAATATTGTGCGGGCGCTGGTGAACAACGGATTCACAATAGACTCCTCGGTCTTCAAGTATGGGCGGAGAGCCGGACTTGTCAATTTTGACTATCGGCTGGCACCCAGCTCGCTCATCCCCTGGAGGGTTGGCGAAAATGATATCTGCACCCGTAGCGAGGCCGGTGAACTTCTGGAGGTGCCGATCTACTGCGAGAAACGCTGGATTGGGGCCTTCATCACGCCGCAACGAATCCGCCGGGCGTATCTGAACCGTCGGCACCGGGTCTCCCGGGCGTGTGGCGGCGTGGCAGTCGGGCGGTCAGTCGCCCAGGAGCCCGGAGGGACGATGCCTCGGCTCCTGTCCTGGCTGGGAAGCCGTCATGCGTGGAAGGCGGACTTCAATCAATGCAGTGGGCGCCAGTTGATACGTGCCTTGGAACGGGCGGAGAGCGCAGGCAGGGGTGTGGCGCATGATTTGCCCTTTGTGCTGATTGGACATTCCAAACTGTTTACCCGGTTCAACGAAATGAGCCTGCGGCCTTTTCTGGCCTTTGTGTCGTCTCATCCCGACCGGTTCGGGTTCACGACGTATACCGCGCTGGATCCGGTGAAATTCGGCCATTGAGGATCTTATGGAGAATCCCATCATGGTTTCCGTGGTGATTGTAAGCTGGAACACCCGGGATTTCCTGGCGCAGTGTCTGAAGTCACTCTCGCGGGGTGTTTGCGACTATCCGATGGAAGTCCTGGTAGTGGACAACGCCTCCACGGACGGGTCGTCGGAATATGTGGAGGGGAATTACCCGGCCGTGCGACTGATCCGGAATGATTCCAACCAGGGATTTGCAAAAGCGAACAACAAGGGAATCCGTTTGTGCCGGGGGAAATACATTTGCCTGATCAATTCGGATGTTGAAGTTCTTGGGAATTGCATCACCATGCTTGTAGATCATTGCGAAGCAAACCCGGAAACCGGCATGGTGGGTCCGAGTATTATCGGGGGTGACGGAACGCTGCAACGCTCATGGAGAGGGTTTCCCGGCCTCTGGAACAT
>JBAXRC010000029.1:0-11082 GCA_037131415.1 bacterium
CGATCCCGGGCGGCGGAGCGGAGATCTTCGGCGCCGAATCCCGGGGCCGTATCTGTTCCAGGTAAATATCCGCCGACGACTGGCTGGCCGTTCATTCGCAAGCCCATCAATTGGGCTTGTGCAGCAATGCGACCCTGCTCTTCGGGCATCTGGAAACCCCGGAAGACATCATCGGGCATCTGGCACGCCTGCGGGACCAGCAGGACAAAACCGGCGGGTTCAAGGCCTTCATCCCCCTGCCCTTCCAGCCTCAAGGCACCAAGCTGGCCGTTGATCAGGGCCCGAGCGGCTATTCGATCGTCCGCGTGGTGGCGCTGGCCCGGCTGTTCCTCGACAATATTCCCCACATCCGGATGCTGGTGAATTATGTCGACCGGAAACTCTTGCAAGTGCTGCTACAGAGCGGGGCGGATGATATCGGAGGCACCAGCCTGGAAGAGCGTATCGCCCGGGCGGCAGGCGCACCCCAGAGTCAGCGTTTCGCTTCGATCGGGGAAATGGAGGCCTTTATCACCGATCTCGGGCTCCGTCCAAGCCTGGTCAACAGCCGGTATGAAGTTACCTCTGTTCCAGATTCGGCCTCACGGTGGATCGCGCCCTCCGGGCGCGATCTGACGCCGCCCGGAGGTCTGCGTCCACCCTTGCTCACCCAAGCCCTGAACAAGGCAGAGGCCGGAAAACGCCTTTCCTCCGAGGAGGCGGTCATCCTGCATGATAAAGCACCCCTGCACCAGCTGGGGATGCTGGCGCACCGGCGCCGCCTGCAAAAGGTCCCGGGGAACCTGGGCACATTCGTCATCGACCGGAACATCTCCTCCACGAACATCTGCGAGGCGGGATGCAAATTCTGCGCCTTTCATGTGGCGCCCGGTTCGGGGAAAGGATTCAGCCTGACGTCCGCCGAAATTCTCCAGCAGGTGATCGCCTCGGTCGAGCAAGGCGCCACCCAGGTCCTGATCCAGGGGGGACTCAACCCGGACATCGGCCTACCCTTCTACGAGCAGTTATTCAGGGATATCAAGAAGCGCGTCACCGTCTGCCTGCACTGCCTGTCACCGGCCGAGATCACCTTCATGGCGAAACAGAGTGGCCTGACCATAACCGAGACCCTGCAACGTCTTCGTGAGGCTGGCATGGATTCCCTCCCGGGCGGCGGGGCGGAGATCCTGGTGGACGATTGGCGCCGCCAGGTGAGCCCGCGGAAAATCAGCGCAGGCGACTGGTTTGCCGTCATGGAGACCGCCCAGGCGATGGGCATGAAGACCACGGCGACCATGGTTTACGGGTTCGGCGAGACCAGCGCCCAGCGGGTGGAGCATCTGGTACGCATCCGCGAGGTTCAAGACAGGACAGGCGGATTCACCGCCTTCATTCCCTGGAGTTTCCAGCCCAACCGAACCCAGTGGCAGCACCCCGCCGCCAGTGGTCCGGACTACCTGCGCATGGTCGCTCTGGCGCGACTGGTGCTCGACAATGTCGCCCATATCCAGGCCGGCTGGGTAACCGAAGGACCCCACCTTGCCCAGTTGGCCATGGTCTTTGGTGCCGACGATTTCGGAGGCGTCCTGATGGAGGAGAAGGTCGTCAAAGCTACCGGCACCGCCTATGCCGTCACCCCAAAGGACGTCATCTCCCTCATTACCCAGACCGGCCTAACCCCCGCCCAGCGAGATACCCAGTACCAGATCTTGAAACAGGGCTGAGAAGAGTGTTGAAAGACCAGGTAAACCGTCCTGGGCGCACGCATCTTATTTCTTAATTCCGTCAGAATTCGGGAGTGATACAACCTGGTCCCTGCCCCCCCGTGTCTTCAACGGGATCTGGATATTGAAACTGCCGATACGGTCCGCCCTGTCGGTGGCGGCACAGAACAAGGCTATGGGTTTACCGTCTTCGATCAAGACCTGCGGACGTTCCAGGGAGACAAGCCTGTGTTTACTTCCATCGCCCCACATCAGTTCCGGCGTCGTTACGAGTGGATGCCGCGAGAGCTTCCAGTCGAATCCGTCCGCAGATTCCCATAGCGCCAGCGAATACCCGCGATGCGTGAAGTGGCCCGCGTTGTCTTTCACCACGGCCCAGTACCGGTCTGTGCCGCGCCAGATATACGGATCTTCAGCCGCGAACATCACGCCTTTCGCCCCGAAAATCTCTCCCGGCACTTTCCTGAATGGGCCGACGGGATAGTCGGCGGTCGCGGCCAGGTGCACTACCGGGCCCCCAAACGGAGCGGGACGTTTCTTGCCGACTGCCTTGTACACCATCAACACGCCACCTTCGGGGCGCGGCGTGACGGCTGGATTTGACGTCATCAAGGCATCCGGCGCATCAGCATCCACCCCGACATCCACGACAGGCTTGTCGAACCGCTGCCACGGGCCATCCGGTGAATCCGCAACCGCAACTCCGATGCGCTGGTGGTTGCGATGCGTCCAGTTCAAGGGATACTCGGCCACACCATTGCCAAAGTTGCCCATGTAGTAGAGGTAGAACCTGCCGCCGATTCGAAGAACGGTCGGGTTGTGCGTGCACGAACCGTCCCAGAAGTTAGTCCCTCGTGCCGGCAAGGCGACATCGTGATGGTTCCAGGGCCCGAACGGCGAATCGCTCACTGCATGCGCCACCTCCGAATGTGTCACCCACGCATGGTGACCAAGCTTGCGCGGCCAGCGGGAATAGAACATGTGATACTTGCCATCGTCTCCCTTGATGCCCGATCCGCACCAGATGTTGTAACCGGGGTCCGAGAACATTGCGGTGGCGGGCACCGGCTGAATCATCTCTGCAAAATCATAGTCTGCGGCCGGTGCCTCCGTCTTTCCCCCTCCCAGAACGGATTCCGCAAGGACAGCACAAGCCATGACCATCGGGACAATCGCCATACCCCATCTCCAACCGTCAGGGTATTTATCCACTCTTTCATGACCGGGCACGGAGATGCTCATTTGGGAAAACCCTCAGGGCTTGTCAAAGCTGGCACTCCATTCCACGTCACGGCTTTCAGGCGACTGGATCGTCATCCTCACCAGCCCGGACTCCTCCTTGACGGCAACGGTCACACCAGCCTTCTGGTCCTCATTCGAAACGTCACAGCGCTTGAACTTCCAGGCGCCCTTATTGGATTGCACAAGGAAGCGCAGCTCATAAGCATCGCCACCGACAACCTTGCTGACACCGGAAAGGCTTCCTGACCGGCGATTCCATTTTTCAACCAGGACGTCGACAATCCCTTGCGTGACATGCCGCGAGGTGCTCAGAAGCTGGGGGCGATCGATCACCGGCTTCACCGACAGGATCGCGCAGCCATGCGGCCCGACCTTGAATTTCAGGTTATCCGTAAAGGAAGGAACCAGGATATTGGCCCAGAAATCAAACGCCGCATATTCGGTCTTTGCCGTTAATCCGAGCTTTTCAACGGGATAGTCGAAGGATCGCTCCCCGCCCTCCCAGTTGAACAAGGCCACAACATCACGCCTCGGACCACTCCGTGAGTCTGAAACAGTCCAGACGGCCGGGACAGGCTCATCAAACAAATCAGCAGGGCGCGCACACGCGCCGTGCGCCGGAATTGACCGCGTGAAAACATTCAGGCGTTCCGCGCTGAGCTCCGGAAGCCAGTCGCTGTCGGCATTCAACTGGCCGGAAATAGCCGTCCAGGAGCACATCGTCTTGATTTCATGAAGCGGAATGCTGCCACGCAAGTACACAGGATCCGGATCGTTATACCAGATCCGGCCCTGCAGGAAATAATGGCGCGACCCGTGTATCGGGCTCTGGCTGGCCCAGCCGCTCCACGTACCGCCGTTATCCGGCCCTATCCTCATTGCATCCACCAGGCCAAACGCCCCCTCGTAGGACCTCATATTCTGCGGCGCACAGCAGGCCAGAAAAAAGACATCCGGCCCCGCCGCATCGCGAACAAGCCTCAGGCCATCGCGGTAGGCTTCAATACTCGTCTTTTCCGGATTGGAAAACACCGCATTCTCCAGATTATCCTCAGAATACTTGCTTTCCGGATAAGTCTGTTTGGTGCCTGTACCGGCATGAATGCCGTCCATCTTGAAATACGTAAAACCCCAGTCCCTCGCGATCCGGCGAACGACATCCCTCAGATAGTCACGCGCGCCCTGCTGCGTCATGTCGAGGCAGGTGCCTGTCCAGTTTGCCGTGAGGGGTTTCCCCTGGCTATCTTTCACAAACCAATCCTGGTGATCCTTGAACCAGGGATCGCTGGCCGTCCCTGCAAACGGCATGAACCAGAGACCGGGTGTCAGGCCGTTCTTCCTGATCATGTCCGCCGACTTCTTCATGCCCCCGGGATAAGGCCCGTCAGCGCGGTGCATGGTGAAATTCTTGTGGGGGCCGTTCCCTCCCGATTGCCCCGCTTGCCACTGATCATCAATCTGAACGAAACCAAACCCGTAGGGCTTGAGATTTTTTGCGGAAAATTCCGTCAACACCGCCAGACTGTTCTCGTCCCCGGCTCCGCCGTTCTTCTCGGAATACCATGTGCAGTATCCCGCCGGTTGCGGCCTCAGCTTGATCTTGTCAACCTTCGCGACGGCATCGGCCCAGGCTTCCAGGCCGAGTCGCGCATCGTCGAAGCAGCCCACCGCCAACACTTCGGTCTCGGCACTCATGCCCGCCTTGATCAGTAACCGGCCGTATTCACCCCGCGCCTCCACCTTGACCCTGCCATTGTCTTCACCGGGGCTCAACACACCGCTTGCCCGGTTGTGGGTCAGCCATGCGGCAACAACGCCGTTGCGACTCGCAGGTTCGGCAACCGCAAGCCAGGCATAACTGCCAATATTCTGATGGGGCGCAGAAAGTCCGCCCGTCCCCAGCACCCTCAACTCCCTGGCCGGCTTGCCCAGATCGACTTGAAAACCAACCAGGGGCACCTTGTTCAGGACCACTGGCTCAAGGCCGGCATTCCTGAGGGTGGATCCAATCAGAACGAATGGAAGTTTTGAGTGGACAGTGAGCCTGCTGCTTGAGCCATCGGACCGAACCACCTGGATGCTTTTTCCCGACCCGAACGTCTGGTCGGAAACGGAGACAACCTTCCCCACCCCTCCGCCAGCGGCAAGCTTGCCACTGACAAACGCCCCTTCCTTGCCAAGAAGGCCAACCGTGAAACTGCCATCTCCCGGCTCACACCGCACGATCACGCGGTCATTACTGATTTCCAATGGCGCCCCCATGCTTGTTGTCCCGCCCAACACGCATTCAACTGCTAATAACACCGCGACAACAGGCTTCACCATGAGAGACACCATCCCCTTCTTTATTTATTCGCCCCATATACGTTAACCCGCTGAAGCAACAGCGGACGGGGTGACTCCCCCTTCGTCTCGACCTTGATGAACCGGACCCGACGTCCGGGCACGGTGGCACCGGCATCAAAATGAGTCACGGGTACGTTCCAAACGGATTCCCACGTCTTTGCCCGCCACACTTCATCCCACTTCTGGCCATCCTCGGAGACGGACATGATAAGCCCCGAGGAACGCCTGTCATTCTGGCGGTTCACGATTTCAACGGAATTGACCATCTTCACAGCTCCGAGGTCGATCTTGGCCCACGGGTTTACTTCCTCGTCAGTGTGGAACGCAAAATCAGTCTTGTCGCCCTTGAAAAGCCGCACATGATTCTCGACGCGGTCCCAGTTCGACCTGGAACTGGTCTCCAGCTTGGCCTCCGCGCTGAGAATCCGGCCTAACGCCGACACGTAGTCCTTGGGTAGCCGGACCGTACTGGTGATCACACCTGATTCAACCGGATGCTCCATGGTCAGCTCAATAACCGTCACCGGGTTGTCCCGGTCACTTTGGGCTACATCCACGGAGAACTCGGTGGCGCCTTGCTTGAACGTGGCGGGCGCTCCGGTCAGAGTACGGGCGGTAAGCACCTTGTTGGAGATCGGATCAAAGGCAAGGCCCTCCTTGGGCCAGTCATAGACATGCAGGAAGAGCTTGTTGCCCTTGTGGCAACTGCCGCCCCATGAACCGTTGCGAAAAGGTCCGCCGCGGGTGCCGTAAACTGCTACCCCGTATTTCTTCAGCCACTCACCCATGGCGCGGGCCACCTTGGCCTCTCCATCGGCAAAAGTGCCGTCCGGGCGCGGCCCGAAATTCAACAACAGGTTGCCGCCACCGGTCGTGCAGCTGACGAGCATCTTGATGCAATCCTCCGGCCCCTTGAACCCCGCCTCACCACGGTACGACCACCCACTCCCGACATGGATGCAGGACTCCCAATCCCCGGCGAGGTTTATCCCTCCAATGTGCCCCTCGGGCGTATTGTAGTCGCCCTGCGTCATTTTCCTGATCTCCGGGGAGGCTGGACCACGATCCTCGGGAGTCGAGGGCCCGCAGAACTTGGCGGCACGGTCGTTGACGATCAGTTTTGGCTGGAGCTGGTACATCATCGAGAACAGCTCGTCGAACTTCCACTTGCCCCAGTCACGCCCCCCGACATGGTCAAACCACATCACATCTACCTGCCCGTAGTTACCCAGCAGTTCCCGGACCTGCGCCCGGTAGAATTCGTCGTATTTCTTATTATCGCCGACGAGGTAGTCGGGGTGATGCCAGTCACGCGTGGAATAATAGACACCCAGCTTCATCCCCTGCTTGTGGCAGGCATCGGCATAGGCGCGGATGATATCCTTGCCATACGGGCTGGCCATGATGTTGTAATCGCAGGCTTTCGAGTCGAACTGCGCGAACCCGTCGTGATGCTTGGCGATGAGCACCATGTACTTCATGCCCGACTCCTTCGCAAAGCTCACCCAGGCCTCGGCATTGTAGTTCGACGGGTTGAACTGCTTGTAATAGTTGTCGTAAACGGGATCTTCCGTGCGCGGGGTCTGGACTCCGTTGAGATCCCACGGCCGGTTCGCGTTTCGACCCCAGCCGATTTCCCTCTGGCCGACCGAACAGGGGCCCCAGTGGACGAACATGCCGAATTTGGCGTCGCGGAACCACTGCATGCGCTCATCACGCTGTTCCGGCGTTTCATGAATCTGCGGAACCTTTGACAAGTCAGCCGCCATGGCCCACCCCGTAACCTGCAGAATAGCAACCAACACAATCATCATGCTTCTGTTCATATTTCACCATCCATTCGAGGAGAGTCACAGGTGGCCACGCCCACAAACGTATCCGCGCAGCCGTAGTAGAGGAAGAACTTCCCTTTAAACAGAACCAGTCCCTCGATGAAAGTGGTGCCCTGCGCATATTGGCCGGACTTCTCCCACGAAAGCTCAGGCTTGAAGAAGGGATGATCGAGACGGGCCAGCAGCTTTGCTGGATCCTTGGCGTCAAACAAGGCCTGCATCCCCGTGTAGACCCCGTTCGGAAGCTGGGGATCGCCATTGTTGCGGGGATCGCCATTTTTGCCGTTGTAAAAGAGGATAATCCCCTTGCCCGTCAGCAAGGCCTGGGGTCCGACTTCGGTCAGACTGCTGTCTGGAAAAGCGCGACGCGGAGTCATGACTGTCCCCACTTTGGTCCAATGGATGAGATCGTCGGAGCTGGCCAGTTCGACGGAGTTTTCGCCAACATACATCCAGTATTTGCCGTTGATTTTCGCGGCAACCAAACGCCCGTCTTTGATCTCATTGATAATCGACCCGGATTTTGCCCCAATCCCGGCGTAGCCATGCTTCGTCCAGTTGTGCAAATCCCTGGAACTCGCCACTCCCAACCTGACGCCGCCCTTCGGTCCACCGCGACCATACTGCGTATAGGTGATGTAGTAGGTGCCGTCGGGCCCTTCCGTGATGCGAGGATCTTCACAGCCGCCATACCATTCCCAATCCTTCTGGGCATCGTCGGCTGGAAAAAACACCGGTTTCGGTTCGGTCTTGAAATGAATCCCGTCCTCGCTCACCCCAAGGCCAAGCCGCGAGGTAAAACTCCCGATTCCGCCCCGGCTCGAATCATCTTCCGCCCGGTAGAGCACATAAATCTTGCCGTCCTTCACGACAGCCCCCGGGTTGAATGTATGCCGTGCCTCCCAATGGATCGGCGTCTTCCTCATGGGACAATCAAAGACCGAGTCGGGATTGGGCTTGATCACCGGTTGCGCACCGTCAGGCCGGACAAACGGACCGAGTGCCCAGCCGGGAAGATCTGCCGGCACTTGACCGAGCCAGTCGCTTACTTTTCCGGCCCAGAGTTCGCCATGGGCTTTCAGGCCCGCGCCGTTGAAATGCACGCCCGCCCGCAGCTTCGCCCGCAACGAGTCGGAATCAGGCCCCTCAATGGCCAGCTTCGATGTCCAGAGCGATTTCTGTGCGGCACGAAACTCTTCATCGGCGGCATCCTTCTCGGAATGATATGTTGCCAATGCAACCACCCAGGGCATTTCCCAACCGGCTTGTTTCCGTGAAGCCGCGATCAGTTTCTCCATGTATTGCTGATACTGCTGGCCGGAAATCTGAACGGACGCGGGATATCCCTCCCGTGCCTGCCCGGCATCGGACTCGCCCTGGTGCCACAATACCGCTCGAAATCCATTTGTCCCAAGAGCGCGGCAGCGTTTCATGAAGTTGTCAAAGATCGCTCCAGTGCAGGCCCATTGGCCGGGACCGGTCGAGACAACATTCGCGCCGGTCGTAGGCGGCTTGTCCATCGTTTCGCCTTTGGGCAGCCATTCCCGGACACTGGTCGATCCCACGCCCGTCGCGGAAACGGCGATGGGCACCTTGTACCTGGCATACATCGCATCGCCAAAGGCCGGCATGAAACTTCCACCGCCTCCGGATGCGCCCGGCTGCGGATCATTCGCCAATGCCCATCTCACGCCATCGAACGAGGACACCATCCCTGTTTCCGTCTTCCGCCGTTCCGAACCGTGGTTCGCGGAATTGGACTGTCCTGCAACCACAAACACCTCGCCGACCCCGACGTGTTCGACGACAACAGGCCGTCCGTTGCCTCGTACTTCCAGTTTGTACCAACCTCCGGCGGCGACAGGCACGATCTGACGGAACGACCGCGTCGAAGGGTCCACCGGCAGCCGCTGCCATATCCCCTGTGTCTCGCCGCTTAGCCGGTATTCGATGTCCTCCGCTGCATCCGCATGCCCCGCCAGCAGGATTTTTCCGGCGGTCTTCGTCTCGCGTTGGAATACCTGATACTCTTGCGGCGAATTCAGGACGCATACGGGTCCCTGCCGCGCCGATGACGCCACGGAAACGGCTGCAATTACGAGTTGTTGCAGATTCATCACGGCTTCGCCCGTCTTGCTGGTCGGTTGCAGGACCACGGTCACCGGGCCGGGTGAGCCGATGGATACTTCACCCACGGTAATGGTCTGGTACTCATTCCAACCTTTTGTCGCGGCGATCTTGCCATGCAGCGTTTGGCCGCCCACACTCAATGTGTACTCGCTGCCTTCACTGCCTGGCTGACAACTGTATGACAGGCTCACCGCGAACTTGCCGGGCTTTGTGATCGCGGCATTCCAAAGCAGGCTGGCGTTGAAATCTGTCCAGTAGCCGACATTGACGATTCCATCGCTGTCCTGTATCCGTACGCCACGACCCTTGATGGCGGCGTGCTCGGGCGGTAACGTCAGTGAACCGTCTGCCATTTGTTTCACAACCGCACCGGGGCGCATGACGACCACCTCGATGGGACGACCTTTGGTCAATTCATTCTCTGCGGGGCCGTCGAGCTGGATGGTGATGACGGTGACAATCTTGTCCTGCTGCGCCGCCGGTAGCGTAAATGTAATGGATTCGCCAGTCTGCTCGAACGCCGTGCTGCACTTGACGATCCTGGATTTGAGCGGTGGCAACTCCAGCCGGTCGCCTTTCCACCTGGAAACGTGCAGGTAGATGGTGTTGCCCTTGTAGGTCGAGCCACCCCACCCCCCGTTGCGATACGGGCCACCGCGTGTGCCGTAAATGCTGTCACCGTGTTTCCTCAACCACGCGCCCATCTCAATGAGACGCCCGGCTTGATCAGCAGGAATCACCCCGGTCGGATCCGGTCCGACATCCAGGAGCAGGTTGCCGTCGCCGGTGGCGCAACCCAACAAGGTCTTCATGCAAGCCTCGAACGATTTCAAATTGCCGTTAGGCCGGTAAGACCACCCGCCGCCCGGCGCATCCACAATGCACATGCACGATTCCCATGGACGGGTGTTCTGGAATCCACCGAGCCGTTGCTCGGGCGTGTCGAAGTCGCCAATGTAAGGTGCCGGCTGCCCGTTGTAGCTAGCGAGCACCGTCATCCGGTTGTTCATGATGATGTTTGGCTGGAGCTTCTTCACGAGGTCAAACGTCTCACCGATGCGCCAGAAGCTGACGAGATCGCCACACCCGTAACTGTCCCACCAGATCACGTCCACCGTGCCGTAGTTGGCAAGCAACTCGCGGACTTGCCCGTTCATGTAGTCAACGTACTTGCGGTTGTCGCCGATGCCGTAATCCGGGTGATGCCAGTCGCGCTGGGAGTAGTAAAGGCCGAACCGGAGACCGGCCTTGTGGCAGGCGTCAGCGAGTTCCCGGACCACGTCGCGCTTGAATGGCGTATTCATGATCGAGTAATCCGTCAGCTTTGTGTCCCACATGCAGAACCCGCCATGGTGCTTGGCCGTGAACACGATGTACTTCATGCCGGCATCCTTGGCGAGCTGGACCCATTCCGTCGCGTTGAACTTTACCGGATTGAACTTTTTGTAGAGGTTGTCGTAAGCCGGGTCTTCGACGTAGCCCGCCTTATGGCCGAAGATATCGAGTGGCTTCGTGGCCCCGCGCGACCAGCTGATCTCCGTTCCGGCAATACTCGACATATCCCAGTGGATAAACATCCCGAACCGCGCTTCGCTCCACCATTGCATCCGTGTGTCATTGGCCGGTGCCGCGCTGGGTCCCGCAGCACGAACGGTGATGGCAGTGAAAAAAAACGTCATTAGCAAGAACTGTTTCATGGTGTGATCTTCACTTTCATATTTACATACCTAATTAAAGACCTGCATCACAGGCGCACCGGGGAAATAAAATATATCACTACTGTCCGGTTGTTGAATTGTGAATGTTCTGTAACTTTCTGAAAATCATAA
>JBAXRC010000030.1:0-11044 GCA_037131415.1 bacterium
TTGCGGCAATTTTAAAATGGCGAGTACCCCATTTGAAAATTGCCGCAACCCTCTCCTGAAGGGAAACCCGAGACTCCCCCTGTCCTTCGGACAAACAAAACCTGCCGCTTTCTTCCCCCCCTCTCTCTCTCTCAACCTCCGCCTCTCCGTGGTGAATCCTTTGCCTTGGGCATCGCGGCCTCCACGATGGCAAGGCCGTGGGCGGGCGCCACGCCGAGGGTGCGGCAGAGGCGGACGTATTCGGTGACATCCAGGCGGCGTTCGCCGGTTTCAACCTTCCCGATCCAGGTATGGGTTGTTCCCATTTTCAGGCCCACGTCGCGCATGGAGAGTTTCTTCTGGATCCGGCTGGCGCGAAGCCAGGCCAGCAAGGCGCGATAGGCGGGCGAATAGATGCTCTTCATGGCCCGGAGCATAACCACCCGCTTCATCTGTACCCAAATTCGGTACAGGGTTCGCGCGGCCTTTACTTGACCAGCCTTTTTCGCATGACTCTCAGGGCGATGGGGACCAGGATGGCGGTTGTCACCACCAGATAACTGCCCGAGACGAGGACGGTGCCCCAGGTGATGGTGCCCAGGCAGAGGTCCCGCGACAACGTCACAAGATGGCTCAACGGCAGGAACCAGGAGACGATCTGGGCCCAATGGGGCAGGGTTTCCAGCGGAAAGAACGTTCCGCTGAACAGGTACATGGGTGTGATGAACAGGAAGATGGGCAGGTTGAAGGTGTCGATGCCCTTGACGATTCCGGTGAAGATCATGCCGATGGCGCCGAACAGGAGTCCGCCCAGGAACGCGAGGGGCAGCAATCCCAGCCCGAAGGGATAGCGCACCAGGCCGAACAGGCTGAGGACGGCCGTCATGATGGCGGCTGCCATCAAGGACTTGGTTGCCCCCCACATGATTTCGCCGGCAATGATTTCATCCACGGAGAGCGGGGTCGCCATGATGGCGTCGTAGGTCTTCTGGTAATACATCCGGACGAAGGAGGAAAACGTTGTTTCAAAAAACGAGGTGTACATGATGTTGGTGGCGATAATGGCCGGCGCCATGAACACCACATACGTCAGGGATTGCCCGTGGTATTGAACCTCGGGGATGAGAAATCGGAAACCGAACCCGAGGGAGGTCACATAGAGGATGGGCTCCAGCAGGGGTGTCAGGAATCCGATGTGCCACGACTTGCGCATGACCAGCCAGTCCCGTCGCCAGACCCTCAGGAGCCGCAGGGTGAGTTGTCCGTTGAGCAGGCTCATTCGCGCAACTCCCGTCCGGTTGATTTCAGGAAGACATCCTCGAGGGTTCCCATGCGGAGCAGGCAGTTGTCCTGGCACCAGGTCCGGGTGATTTCATGGTAGATATCCTCGTCGTCGCGGCAGTAGATCAGGAGGCGGTGCCCGAGATCCTCGTGCTCCAGACCGCGCTCGATGACGAAACGGCGCAGGTTGTCGCAGACGGGGCTGCTTTCGATGACCTGCCTGCCAACGAACCGGGCGACCAGGTCGCGGGGCTTGCCCTCGACCAGGATCTTCCCGTGATCCACGATGATCAGCCGGTCGCAGAGCTGGGCGGCTTCCTCCATGTAGTGGGTGGTGAGCAGGATGGTGACGCCCTGCTGTTTCAGCTTGGCGAGCCGTTCCCAGAGCTGGTGGCGGGTCTGGGGATCGAGTCCGGTGGTTGGTTCATCGAGGATCAGCAGTTCCGGCTCGTTGATCAATGCCCGGGCGATGGCCAGTCGGCGCATCAGGCCGCCGGACAGTTGCCGGACATCCGATTTTTCCCGGTTTGAAAGGCCAAAGAATTCCAGAAGCCGGTTAGCGCGGTCCCGTGCCGTGGTGCGCGGGATGCCGAAGAATCCGGCAAAAATCTCGAGGTTTTCGCGGACGGACATTTCCTCGTCGAGGCTGTTGTCCTGGTGGCAGACGCCGATCCTGGCGCGGATGGCGCGCCAGTCGGTGAGGATGTCCTGCCCGAAGATGCGGAGGGATCCGCCGCTCAGCGGGGAGAATCCGTAGATCATCCGGATGGTGGAGGTCTTGCCGGCGCCATTGGGACCGAGGAGTCCGAAGATCTCGCCCTTGTTGACGGTAAAGGAAATCCCGTCCACGGCGGTGAATTCGCCGTAGCGCTTGCGGAGGTCGCGGGCTTCAATGATACCGGGCTCGCTCATGTTTTTTTGGCCTTCAGCTGGTCGACCAGGGTATGCACTTTCCGTTCGATGGCGGTGAGTGCCTCATGCGGGGAGGCGGCCCACAGGTCGGGGACATTCCAGTACTCGATCCGGTCCGCCCAGGCTGGAAACCGGAGCTGCATCATGGGCCGGTGTTCCTGTTCATCAAGGGCGATGACGAGGGAGGCGTCCTGGAAGTCCTCTTCCCGGGCTTGCAGGGGATAGCGCTCCATCGAGGTATGGGTGATGTTGCGTTCCAGGAGCTTCTGCCGGGCATGGTCCGAGAGCGGGCCGATGTTGTCGGTGCCCAGTTCGATGGCCAGTCCCCGTGAAGTGGCCTGGGCCTTGAGCTGGTGGTGGCTGGCCAGGGTGTTGAAAAGGATTTCGGCAAAGCGGCTACGGTAATAGTTTCCGGTGCAGAGGAAGAGAACGGGCTTGTCCATATCCCGTTATTATCGCTGTCGGCCTGTTCCGGGTCAAGCGGGCATCAAGCGGGCGCATCTCCGAGTTTTGGACTATTCATTCCCAAGGTGGACCGGGACCTCCGGGCACGGTCTGGTCAATTCATGCTCATTCTATGCACCTAACGCCGCCCGGCTCGTGCTTCGTAGCGAAGGCATACTTCGCTGACTTCGCAGAGTAGCAAGGTCGGCGTCCACCTTAAGTCCATGCCACCAAGTGCCAAAACTCAGAGATGCGCCCGCATCAATCGGTTAGAGTGAGGAGCGGTTGACGGGGATCCTGTCAGGTTCTACCATGGCGACAAATTACGCAGGGGATGGGACTTGTTATGACAGTCAAGAAGGGTGACAGCGTCTGGGTTGAGCGCGTGAAAGAGAACGGGATCGTGCAGTCGCTGAGCCGGGATGGATTGCGTGCGGTGGTCGGGATGGGCAAGGTCAACCTGGACGTTCCGGTTGACGGGCTCGGCGCTCCCCGCAAGGTGCGGCGGACGGAAGAGCGCGGGCGGATTTCCGCTTCCCGCCCCAGCCGGCGTGGCGGGCCTGCCCGCGAGCTGGATATGCACGGGTTGAGGGTTGAGGAGGCGATTCCCTTGATGGACAGGTTTCTGAACGAGGCCCTTCTGGACGGGCTTCCGGAAGTCCGCATTATTCACGGGCACGGTACTGGCGCGATCCGGAAGGCCGTTCATCAGCGGCTTAAGGCATTGGGGATACGCCGGTTCCGTCTGGGCGAGCTGGGGCAGACCCCGGGAGGCGATGGCGTGACCATTGTCAGCCTGTAAAGTTCAAGGATTGACGAGGCGGAGTTGTTCTGATATCAAGCACCCCCATTATGGGACAACAACTTAGAGCAAGAGCCAAGAGGAAACGTCGTATTCGTCAAATTGAGCGCAAGGGGGATGTCGCCAGGGCAGCCGCCAAGGCCAAGCCGGCGAAGAAATAACGACGCTTCGTATTGAGCTTGCCGCCGCCATTGTGCGGCGGTTATTATTTTTATTCGGCGCGGTAGCCAAGTGGTAAGGCGGAGGTCTGCAAAACCTCTATTCATCGGTTCAAATCCGATCCGCGCCTCCAATCGACCCCTGTAGCCTCAAACGCTGCAGGGGTTTCTTTCGTTGGCCGCAGAACCATGACAAAAAGGAAAATTGTCGTTCATGACCGGATGCAGCGGAACTACCGCTACTGGCTGACGGAGCCGGCCGGCCGGAATTTCCATCCGGATTTCGACCCGGAGCTGACGCCGAAACAGATGCTGGAGATGGGCGTCTTCGGGGGGAAGTACATGACGGACTGCCGGGCTGAGTTCCCGAAATCGTGGTATGCGAAAGCCCGCCTGAATTCCGCCCGGCGCGATCCGGCGCTGAATTTTTTCAAGGTGAACGCCTCGAAGCCATTGGCGTACTGGCAGGAGAAGGGCTGGATTTGGCGGGATGATCCCCGTGGCTGGTTCCAGTGGTATTGCCGGTATTACCTGGGGCGGCGAGGCCCTGATGATGAGCGCCAGATCAAACGATGGGCCGCGATGACCCGGCATGTCGCCCAGCTCAAGAAGGGCTGTGCCGCCGGGGACCTGACCTGCCGGCGCCGCCAGCGCCAGGCCCTGCTACACTGGGCTTATGACAGCCGGACGCTTTAGGAATAAATCGTTACCACGGAGGTACGGAGGGGGTAAGGGGGAGAGGAAGAAAATGTTGCGGCATTTTTATTTTGGAGTACCAAAACCAAAAATTCCGCAACCCGTTCCTGGAGAAAGAGCAGACGAGATAGCTCTTAACGCTGCGAAGCGCAGATGGAGTGGCCTGCCTCTCACCCTCTTTTCCTCCGCGTCTCCGCGGTGAAATCTTTCCTTTTTTGGCTTGTTTTTGATATTTCGTATCTATAGACTGCGCCCCCAAATTTAGGGGCATACGGGTATGTTCCTGCCAGAAACAAGCAAGGAGAAAACGATGTCAACTGTACCGACCACGAACCGAAAGCTGATTGATTGGGTGAATGAAGTGGCCAAGCTGACCAAGCCGGCCAATATTGTCTGGTGCGATGGCTCCCAGGCCGAGTATGACCGGCTCTGCCAGGAGATGGTGAAGGCGGGGACGTTTACGCCGCTCAACCAGAAACTGCGTCCGGGTTGCTACCTTGCCCGTTCCCACTCCAGCGATGTGGCCCGCGTTGAGGACCGAACCTACATTTGCGCCAAGACCAAGGAAGAGGCGGGTCCGACGAACAACTGGGCAGAACCCGCCGAGATGAAGAAGCTCATGGCCGGCATGTATGAGGGCTGCATGCAGGGTCGCACGATGTACGTGATCCCGTTCTCGATGGGTCCCCTGGATTCGCCCATCGCCAAGATCGGGATTGAGTTGACCGATTCAGCGTACGTGGTTGTCAATATGCGGATCATGACCCGCATGGGCAAGATGGTTCTGGATAAGCTGGGTGCCACTGGCAGTTTTGTGGAATGCCTGCACTCGGTGGGCGCGCCGCTCAAGCCCGGGCAGCAGGATGTCCCCTGGCCGTGCGAGCCGGATCCCGCGCGCAAGTATATCGTTCATTTCCCCGAGGAGCAGGCGATCTGGTCCTATGGGTCCGGGTACGGCGGAAATGCGCTGTTGGGCAAGAAGTGTCTGGCGTTGCGCATCGCGTCCACGATTGCCCGCAAGGAGGGCTGGATGGCCGAGCACATGGTCATCCTGGCGCTGACCTCGCCTGCCGGGAAGAAGTATTACATCTGCGCGGCGTTCCCGAGCGCCTGCGGCAAGACGAACCTGGCCATGATGCAGCCGAGCCTGCCGGGCTGGTCGGTGAAGTGCCTGGGCGATGATATCGCCTGGATCCGGGTGGGTGAGGATGGCCGCCTGTGGGCGATGAACCCCGAGTCGGGCTTCTTCGGCGTGGCGCCGGGCACCTCGAACCAGTCGAACCCGAACGCGATGAAGACGATTGTCAAGGACACCATCTTCACCAATGTGGCACTGACGCCCGAGGGTGATATCTGGTGGGAGGATATGGGGATTCCCGCGCCGGCCAAGGCGATTGACTGGGAAGGCAAGGACTGGACTCCGGATTGCGGTCGCAAGGCGGCTCATCCGAATGCCCGTTTCACGGCGCCTGCGGTGCAATGTCCGGTGATTGATGAGGATTGGCAGAATCCCGCCGGCGTGCCGATTTCGGCCTTCATGTTCGGCGGGCGGCGTCCGTCCACGATCCCGCTGGTGAATGAGTCGTTCAGCTGGGAACACGGTGTGTTCATGGGGTCCTCCACGGGATCCGAGACCACGGCGGCGGCACTGGGCCAGGCTGGCGTGCTGCGTCGCGATCCGTTCGCCATGTTGCCGTTCTGCGGCTACCATATGGCGGATTACTTCGCCCACTGGGTTTCCATGGCGGGCAAGACGGATCGGGCCAAGCTTCCGAAGGTGTTCTTTGTGAACTGGTTCCGCAAGAGTCCTGAAGGCAAGTGGCTGTGGCCTGGCTACGGCGACAACAGCCGCGTACTGAAATGGATCTGCGAGCGCGTCGAAGGCACGGGCAAGGCCGTCAAGACCCCCATCGGCAATCTGCCGACGGCGGACGCGCTGGACCTGTCCGGCCTTAAGACGACCGCCGAGGACATGAAACAGCTTCTGGATGTGGATCCCGCAGGCTGGAAAAATGAACTCACGGATATCAGTGCCTACTATGACAAGTTCGGGGCGAAGATTCCGGCCGCTCTCAAGAAAGAGCTTGAAGGCCTGAAGCAGCGGCTCGGGCTGTAAAAGGGGTCAGTTATAGGGGGTGCCCCGCCACCTTGTGTGGCGGGAACCGAGCCTTTTTGCGACCCGTGGCGCAAGGCCACGGGGACGCCTCTCTGACACTAGTGAAGAGGATGGAGACGGCTTGAGCAAAGCAGGCGGTATGCAGAATAAAACCCTTATATTCACGGCGACGTATAATGAGAGCGAGAACATCGTCTCTCTTTGCTCCCATATCCTCGGGCTGGATTCCGGGTATGACCTGCTTGTTGTGGACGACAACTCCCCTGACGGGACAGGGCCGTTGCTTGATGAACTGGCTACCCGACACTCCCGCCTCAAGGTTATTCACCGGGCTGGCAAGCTGGGACTGGGCAGTGCGCATGAGTTGGCCATGGAATATGCCGAGGACCGGCATTATGAGGCCCTGGTTACGATGGATGCGGATTTCTCCCACGATCCCGACGACATTCCCCGTCTGCTGGAAGCCCTTGACGGGGTGGATTTTGTAACAGGGTCACGTTACATGGCGGGAGGGACGTGTAATTACACGGGCTACCGGCGCATCGTGAGCCTCTGCGCCAACTGGGGGGCGCGGCGACTGTTGGGAATTCCGCTTCATGAGATGACCACCTCGTTCCGGGTATTCCGGGTTGATTTTCTCCGGCGTGTGGACATCGGGGCGATTCAATCCAATGGCTACAGTTTTTTCATGGAGATTGTATTCCGCCTGTCGCGGGTGGGGGCGCGGATGAGGGAAGTTCCCATCTGTTTTTCCGATCGGCGGGAAGGAGCGTCGAAAATCCCGACATTTGAAATTTTCAACGGCTTTCGTCATCTTCTTTACCTCTTTTCCCTCCGGCTCACCTGGAAACGCCAGTAGGTGGACGCCGATCTCCGAGCGGCGTCAGGTGCAAGGGAGGGGCGTGAATGGACTGACCGCGCCCGGAGGGCCCGGTCCACCTTGGAGATAAATAGGCCAAAGAGTGCAGGGGTGCCTGTAAGGGGTCAGTGATAGGGGGTGCCCTGCCACCTTGCGTGGCAGGAACCGAGCCTTTTTGCGACCCGTGGCACAAGGCCACGGGGACGCCCCCCCCTGCAACCGACCCCTTAGGGGGGGGCTGAAACTTCTTGTTGTTGCTCCCCTGTTTCTTTTGGCAATATGCCCAGTTATGCGGCTTTCAATAGTCATTCCCGCCCACAATGAGGAGCGGCGGATTGGTCCCATGCTGGAGGACTATCTGCCTTATTTTTCCTCCCGGTACGGGGCGGATGTCGAGTTTCTGGTCGTGATCAACGGATCCACCGACCGGACGGACGATGTTGTGGCTGAATATGCCGCCCGTTACCCCTGTCTTAAGGCGATTATCGAGCCTGATCCGATTGGGAAGGGTGGCGCCCTGATGGTGGGCTTCCGGCAGGCGCGTGGCGCCCTGATCGGATTTGTGGATGCGGATGGCGCAACCCCCCCTGAGGCATTTCAGGATCTGGTCGGAAAGAGGGGCAACTCGGGGTGCATCATTGCCTCCCGATGGGCGCGTGGCGCGAACGTGATGCCGCGTCAAACCCTGGGCCGCCGCATCGCCTCCCGGATGTTCAATCTCATGACGCGCACCCTGTTCGGGTTGCGGTTGACCGATACCCAGTGCGGGGCCAAGTTGATGACGCGTGAGGCCATCCATGCGATTCTTCCCCATCTGGGCATCACCCAGTGGGCCTTTGACGTGGATCTATTGTTCCAGCTCCGGCGGGCCGGTTATGTGATCACGGAAATTCCCACCACCTGGCATGATGTCGAGGGATCCAAAATCCAGGTGGGCAAGGCTTCGACGGAAATGGTGCTGGCCCTTGCCCGGCTGAGATTGATCTATTCCCCTTTCAGTTGGGTGGTGGATATTTATAACCGGTTCCTGGGCCCCTGGATCCATCCGGTAGGGACCGTACGGGATCATCTGCTTACCCACAGCCTGGTGCTTTTTGTGGGTGCCCAGTTTGCGAATATCTGCAATCTGTTGTTCCAGCTTCTGATGGTGAGGACGATTGAGAACGTGGAATACGGGGTGATGTCGGCCATGCTTGGGGGGATGATGATGCTGGGTATTCCCCTGACGGCGCTAACCGGGGCGGTGACGCACTTTACTTCGGAATACGAGGCGGCAGGGAAGCGGGACAAAATCAAGGCCATGATGCTGGCCTTCGGGCGCGACTTGCAACTTCCTGTCCTTCTGGTGGCGCTGGCGACCGTGGTGTTCGGGCAGGAGTTGATGGTCACGTTCAAGATGAGCTCTCCCTGGCCCATTTATGTGGCCATGGGAACGATTGCCGTTATGGTGTTGGGTGCCGTACCCGGCGGGATTCTGCTGGGGATGCAGGCCTTTGAGTGGTCAGCCATGATCGGCAACAGCTGGACGGGCATCCGGCTGGTTCTTGGCGTGGGGGTGGTTGTTCTGGGACTGGGTGCCGTTGGCGCCCTGACGGCGCACATGCTGAGCCTGATGGTGTCGTTGCTGATTTCGGTGAAGGTCTGTCTTGGCATGCTGGGCGGGGAACGGGTGAAGGCGGAACGTCCGGCGGGGATATATTCCTACATGAGCGGGTTCCTGCTGTCCGCCCTCCACTATGGGGTGCTGGTCAGTGCGGATGTGCTTTTGGTGAAGTACTATTTTCCCTCTGAGGAGGCGGGCATTTTCGCGAAAGCGGCCATGGTGGCGCGTATCGTGTTCTTCTTCCCGGGCCCGGTGGCCCAGGCGATGTTCCCCAAGGTGACCTCCACGGGCGAGGCGTCCGTGGCAAGCCGCCGGACACTGCGTAAGGCGATGGTGGTCACGGGTATCCTGATTGCGCTGCCCAGTGCGGTGTTCCTGGTATTCCCGGAGCTGATGCTCCGCCTGATCGCCCATGGGGTCCAGCCGGGGCAGGTTGGCATCCTGAGAGGGATGGTTCTGGCGTTGGCGCCATTGTCCTTCGTTGCCTTGGTCATGAACTATGAACTGGCGCAGCGGCGGTTTAAGATTATGATTCCCCTTTGTCTGTGCGCGGCGGGCTATATTGTGGGTGCGAGGCTATGGCACGAGACACCCCAGCAGATTGTGTGGGCGCTGGGCATCGCCTCGGTGTCCGCATTGGTATTGAGTCTGGCTTACATGGAAATTTCAGGGCAGCGGCGGAAGACGAGGCCGTGTTGATCGTTCTAATATTCATATTGATAACGACTTGCGGCCAATGTTGTAAAACACAACACGGGACATTAGAATTTGCGACCTGTGGGCAATTAATGAGGACAGCATGAGCAAAGCGGACGATATTCGGAAGCAGATATTGGGGTTGGTGGGGGAATACCAGGAGGCCAAATTCGGCGGCCGTTCATTTACGCCCGGAACCGACCTGGTTCATTATGCCGGACGCGTATTCGATGCCGACGAGATGGTGAAACTGGTCGATTCCAGCCTGGACTTTTTCCTCACGGCGGGCCGGTATTCCGAGGAGTTCGAGGCGGATTTCGCGGATACGATCGGGGTATCCAATGCCTTGCTGGTCAATTCCGGTTCCTCGGCCAATCTGGTGGCGCTGACGACCCTGACTTCGCCGAAGCTGGGGGCGCGGCGGCTGAAGCCGGGTGATGAGGTGCTGACGGTGGCGGCCGGCTTTCCGACGACGCTGGCGCCGATACTCCAGAACAATCTGGTGCCGGTGTTCATCGACGTGAATCTCGGCGATTACACCGCCATTCCGGAGCGGATTGCGGCGGCCATCGGGCCGAAGACGCGGGCGATCATGATGGCCCACACGCTCGGGGTTCCGTTTGACCTGGATGTGGTGCTGGCGCTGGCGAAGCAGCACGACCTCTGGGTTGTCGAGGATAACTGTGACGCGCTGGGTTCGCTTTATCACGGCAAGATGACGGGATCGTTCGGGCACCTCGCCTCCCATTCCTTCTATCCAGCCCACCACATCACCATGGGGGAAGGGGGCTGCGTGGTGACTCGGGACGATGAGTTGGCCCGGATTGCGCGGTCGTTCCGGGATTGGGGCCGCGATTGTTATTGCACAGGGGGCGAGAACAATACGTGTGGCAAGCGGTTCAACCAGCAGTTTGGCACCCTGCCGCATGGCTATGATCACAAGTACGTCTACAGTCACATAGGCTACAACCTGAAGGTGACGGATATGCAGGCGGCCATTGGGTGCGCCCAGTTGAAAAAGCTGGATGGGTTTGTGGCGAGCAGGAAAGCGAACTTCGCGAAACTCACATCGCTGCTGGCTCCATTTAAGGATCGCCTGATCTTGCCAAAGGCCACCCCGAACTCCGATCCGTCCTGGTTTGCCTTCCCGATCACGGTGAGGCCGGACGCCGGTTTTTCCAGGAACGACCTGACGCAATTCCTTGAGGGCCGGAAGATCGAGACCCGGAACCTTTTCAGCGGGAACCTGCTGCGCCATCCGGCGTTCGAGGGGATCCCCTGCCGGATCGTAGGCGACCTTGCCAACACGGATCTGATCACTACCAACACGTTCTTCATCGGGGTGTATCCAGGGTTGACCGAGGTGCACTTGAATTATATTGCTGAGATGTTCCGGGAGTTTCTGAAATGCTGACGGCTGACGGCTGACGGCTGACGGCGGACGGCGGCGAGGGGAAGAAGGCTGAGGGCTGACGACGGACGGCGGACGGCGGAGGGC
>JBAXRC010000031.1:0-10973 GCA_037131415.1 bacterium
GCCCAAGCCGGATGTCGTTGTGGCCCTGACCACGCCCCCCTGGATCGGTTGGGTGGCTTCCCTGGCGGTGGGACGGCGGTGCCGCCGGGTTCATTGGCTCATGGATCTGTATCCCCAGGTTCTGGTGGCGCACAATCTGGTTCAGGCGGGGTCGTTCCGGCACCGGATCCTGGCCTGGCTGACGAGGTGGGAGTGGAAGCGGGCGGACTTGATCATTACGCTGGGCTCCGCCATGGCCGGATGGGTGAAGCGCGAAGGGCCCTCCGTGCCGGAATCGAGGATGGAGACCGTGCCGCTGTGGTCGCTGGACCAGATAGAGCCCTGGCCCGAGGGGCAGGCCAATCCGTTGCGCGGGGAACGGCGCTGGAGTTTGGATTCGACGATCTTCATGTACACGGGCAACATGGGATACGGGCATGAAATCCGTCTATTCCTGGATGCCGCCCGGCAGGCGGATCCAAGTGAGCCGTTGCGGCTTGTATTTTCGGGTTGGGGAATCCGGCAGGTTGAGGTCGAACGGTTTATCCAGGATCATCCGGAGGCACCGGTCGAATTGCTCTCCCCGGCATCACCCGAACGGCTGCGTGAGCATCTTTGCAGCGCAGATGTCCACTTGGTGAGTATCCGGAAGGGATGGTCTGGCGTCATTGTTCCGAGCAAATTCCAGGCGGCCTTTGCCGTGGGAAAACCGGTGCTCTATGTGGGGCCGGAGGATAGTGAAACGGCCGAATGGATCCGGGCCTCAGGCGGCGGCTGGGTGGTGGCCGAGACGGATGTGGAGGGGCTGGTCCGGGCATTCCGGGAATGTTGTGATCCCGCTGAACGGCAGCGGCGAGGACGGGCCGGGCGGGAGTTTGCCGAACATCATTTCAACCGGGAAATTAATACCCGGCGTATTTGTGAGCGGATCGAGGCTGTGGTTCGGGTCAACACGGGGGAAGGGGTCAGTCCCTGAACTTGATCCTCCTGCATCCTGAAGACTTTATCCAGGCTGACCGGGTGGTTCTTGCCGGGCGACGGGCGTTGCATGTGAGAGAGGTCCACCGGGCGGAGGTGGGCGAGTCCCTCAGGGTGGGGGTTCTCAACGGTAAAATGGGAGCCGGCATTATCCGGGAGTCTGCCCCGGACCGGATTGTGCTGGATGTGGACCTGGTTGAGGATCCGCCCCGCTCGCTTCCTGTCACACTGCTTCTGGCCATGCCGCGGCCCAAGGGATTCCGCCGGATCATTCAGGGCGTGACATCGATGGGGGTGAAACGGATAGCATTGTTCGGGGCATTCCGAGTGGAGAAGAGCTATTGGAAAAGCCCCTGGCTGGACCCGGAGGCGTTGCGGGAACAGTTGGTTCTGGGGCTGGAGCAGGCGCGGGATACCCTGCTTCCCGAAATAACGATCCACCCGCTGTTCAAGCCGTTTGCAGAAGATGTTGTTCCTGTTCTTTCTGCCGGAAGCCGGCGGCTTGTGGCCCATCCCGGCGATGGCGGGATTTGTCCCACCGCAGTGGCGGAACCCGTAACCCTGGCCATCGGCCCGGAGGGTGGATTCACCGACTACGAAGTCAGCCTGTTGACCGGACAAGGTTTTGAGCCCGTGACTCTGGGGCCGCGCATCCTGCGCTCCGAGCAAGCCGTCCCGGCATTTCTGGGTCGCCTCATGGAGGGATAGGGGGGGGTGAAGCTTTTCCTTCCTGCGCAGCGCATCTGAAATGGTCCTGCGGGAGTGCCTTGCGCCTCCTGAGGTGTTTGTCCGTGAAAAAGCTTGCGCGGGACGGGTTTACGCTTATTATTCGCGGAATGAAAACACTTAAATTCCTTGTTCTATCCGGGGTCTTGGTTGCGGTATGTACGGGGTTTGCGGTGGCGGGAAGCGCTCAGGGGTTCGACGTGGGCGCCCGATATCACAAACAGCATTCAGAGTTTTCCGGTCTGCCCTATGGCGATGGCGATTGGACCTACGGGGCGGCCTATGAGATTCATGACGACAACGCCTTGTTCCAGCTGGCCTGCGGATTTACACCCGAATTGACGGGCAAGGACGACCTTGATTACGGGATCACCCCGGAGTTGAACCTGCTGGCCAAGGACGGCATTTACCAGGGCGGCGTCGGTATCCTTTCCACCTACACCCGCGATTCCGAGGGAAAGGGCGACTGGATGGACATGTACTGGCAGCTTGTGCTGGGTTTGAATTTTCCCCTCGGAAAAAGCCTGAGCATCCAGGCCAATGCCTATTATGTGTTTGAGAACTGGGACGCGCTCAGCTCCTTCAAGTTCGACGATGTCGAGTTTGGCGGCTACCTGGGATACAAGTTCTAGGACCGTTTCCCGGTTATGTTGAACGGAATGCCTGAACCCCGACCGTTGACCCCTGATTATGCCCGCACCAAAACTGGATAGCGATGCCGCGCTTCGGGAACTCGCGGAGGCTCTTGCCCCGATGGGGGCAGTCGAACTGGGCGAGATATTTTCCGCCCTGCTGACTCCGCCTGAACGGGACAAGATCGCGTTGCGCTGGAGGCTGGTCTGCATGCTGGAGGAGGGGATGACGCAACGCGCCATTGCCACGGAGCTGGGGATCAGCCTGTGCAAGATCACGCGTGGCTCCCATGAATTGAAATATGGTCCCCCGGCATTCCGGAAGGCGATCCAGAAGGCCGTGAAGGCGAAAGGTTGAATGACTATGTTTAAGCCGGTTTCCCGCAAGGTCGATTTTCCAGGACAGGAAATGGAAGTTCTGAAGTTCTGGGCTTCTGAACGCATCTTTGAGCGATCCCTCGAGCAACGCAAGGATGCTCCCGAATATGTCTTTTATGACGGCCCCCCCTTCGCCACCGGCCTGCCGCACTACGGTCACCTGCTGGCCGGCACCATCAAGGATATCGTGCCCCGCTACCAGACGATGCGCGGCCACTATGTCAAGCGCCGCTTCGGATGGGACTGCCACGGCTTACCCGTGGAATACGAGGTTGAGCAGGATCTCAAGATCAGCGGCAAGCGTGACATCGAGACCATGGGCGTGGATGTGTTCAATGAACGCTGCCGCAGCATCGTGCTGCGCTATACCCGCGAATGGCGCGAAGTGGTCACCCGCATGGGCCGCTGGGTGGATTTCGACCATGACTACAAGACCATGGATCCCTCCTTTATGGAATCCATCTGGTGGGTGTTCAAGGCGCTATGGGAAAAGGAACTTATCTATGAGGGCCACCGCATCGTGCCCTACTGCCCGCGCTGCACGACCCCGTTGTCGAATTTCGAGACCAACCAGGGCTACACCGATGTCCAGGACCCGGCGGTCACCATCCGCTTCCAGCTCGAGGGGGTGGAACGGACCTATGTGCTGGCCTGGACGACCACTCCCTGGACGCTCCCGTCCAACATGGCCCTGGCCGTTGGCAAGGATATCGCCTACCTCAAGATCAAGGACGGGGATGACACCTATTACCTGGCGAAGGACCGCGTGCCCGCCTATTACAAGAAGGGTGCCAAGTACGAGGTCCTGGAGGAACTCACGGGCGCCAGTCTGGTGGGGCTGCGCTATGTGCCGCTGTTCCCGTATTTCGCCGCATTCAAGGCGAAGGGGGCGTTCCGCGTTATTGCCGCCGATTTTGTATCCACCGGGGATGGCACCGGTGTGGTTCACATCGCCCCGGGCTTTGGTGAGGACGACAGCCGTGCCGGTCAGGTCGAGAAGCTGCCCGCGCCCTGTCCCGTGGACGACGAAGGCCGGTTCACCGATGAGATTCCCGATTATGTCGGGCGCGCGGTCAAGGAGGCCGATGCCGACATCATCAAGCGGCTCAAGCATGAGGGCAAGCTGATCCACCAGTCGGTGATTGTCCATAGCTATCCGCATTGCTGGCGCTGCGATACACCCCTGATTTACCGGGCCATCTCGGCGTGGTATGTCCGTGTCGAGCAGATCCGCGACCGGATCATCCAAGCCAATAGCCAGACGAAATGGGTGCCGTCCCACCTTCGCGACGGCCGGTTCGGGAAGTGGCTGGAACAGGCGCGCGATTGGAATATCTCGCGTAACCGCTACTGGGGCACCCCGCTCCCGGTCTGGTGCAGCGATGACCGCAAGGAAGTGGTTTGCGTTGGATCAACGGCAGAGCTGGAAGCCCTCTCCGGCCACAAGGTGACCGACCTCCACAAGCATTTCGTCGACAAGATCGAGATTCCCTCCCGCGAGGGGCGCGGGATGCTCAAGCGCATCCCCGAGGTTCTGGACTGCTGGTTCGAAAGTGGCGCCATGCCCTACGCCCAGGCCCATTACCCGTTCGAGAATCGCCAGCAGTTCGAATCCCATTTTCCGGCGGATTTCATCGCCGAGGGGCTGGACCAGACCCGCGGGTGGTTCTATACCCTGACGATCCTGGCCACGGCGTTGTTCGACAAGCCAGCCTTCCGCAACGTGGTCGTGAACGGGCTGGTCCTGGCCGAGGACGGCCGCAAGATGAGCAAGCGGCTCAAGAACTATCCCGACCCGACTTCCATGATCAACCAGTACGGGGCGGATGCCCTGCGCCTGTACCTCGTGAATTCGCCCGTGGTGCGGGCCGAGGACCTGCGTTTTTCCGAGGCGGGTGTCCAGGAGCTCCTGCGGAATCTCCTGATCCCCCTGTGGAATGCGTACGGTTTTTTTGTGACGTACGCCAATGTTGATGGATGGAGTCCGGAGAAGGGGCGTTTGGAGTCAGGAGTCAGGCGGCAGAATGAAAACCTGCTGGACCGCTGGATCCTGAGTTCACTGGAGACGCTGTCGGCGAATGTCACTGAGTCGATGGACAACTATGACCTGCAGAATTCCGTGCGTCCGTTCGTGCGGTTCATCGAGGACCTGACCAACTGGTACATCCGCCGCAGCCGACGCCGGTTCTGGAAGTCCCAGGACGATGGCGACAAGGCGCAGGCCTATGAGACGCTGTATTATGTGCTCGTGCAGTTGTCGAAGATCGCGGCGCCGTTCATTCCCTTCACCAGCGAGGCCATCTACCGGAACCTCCGCACGGCAGGGATGCCCGACTCGGTGCACCTGTGTGATTTCCCGCAGGGTGACAGCACCCGGCGCGATGCCGCGCTCGAGCGGCAGATGGCGGCGGTGATGACGGTTGTGGAACTGGGCCGGACGCTGCGGTCCGCCCATGACCTCAAGGTGCGCCAGCCACTGAAGACGATCCATGTGGCCTGCCGGAACGCGGAACTCCTGGCGAGCATCGAGGCGCTGAAGGATGTCCTGCTCGAGGAGTTGAATGTCAAGGATGCCGAATTCCGGGCGCACGAGTCCGATTTCGCCACACTGAAGGTGAAGGCCAACTTCGCCCGGCTGGGCCCGAAGCTGGGTCCGCTGGTCAAGAAGGCCGCGAGCATCGTCGCCGCGCTGAAGACCGAGCAGATCGAGGTCCTGGCGGGCGGCGAGTCGCTGACGGTGATGGTCGAGGGACAGGCGCTGGAGCTGACCCTGGAGGATGTGATCGTCGAGCACCTGCCGCGCGAGGGCAGCGTGGTGGCGGCGCAGGGCGGCATCGTGGTGGCCCTGGATACGGCGCTGACCCCCGAGCTGGTCGAGGAAGGCATGGCCCGCGAGTTCGTGAGCAAACTCCAGAACATGCGGAAGACGGCGGACTTCGAGGTGACCCAGCGCATCCGCGTGCAGTTCACCGGGGACGCCGCCGTGAAGTCGGCCGTAATGAAGCATCTGGATTACATCACCACCGAGACCCTGAGTCTTTCCTGCGAGGCCGTTTCCGCCCTTCCGGAGGGGGCCACCGAGTGGGACCTCAATGGTCACCCCTGCGGCATCAAGGTGACATGCTGACCCCGGTGAGCCTGGCTGGATAAGGAGGATGAAACCATGAGCATGTTTGAAACCGTTGGAAAAGAAGCGGGGGCCTCCCGCAAGCCCGGAACGCTGGCGAAGCTCGAGCGCATGCGCAAGGCGCTGGCGCATCAGGAGCCGGACCGGGTGCCGATCAGCGACTTTTTCTGGGGCGGCTTCATCCGCCGCTGGCGCGAGGAGCTCGGCCTGCCGAGCGATGCGAACCCGTATTACTACTACGACCTGGACTGGATCTGCACGGTGCCGAACATGGATCCCTGGGTCCGCCAGTTCGAGACCCTGAAGGAGACGCCGACGGAGGTCACGGTCAAGACCGGCTTCGGGGCGATCATGCGCAAGGTGTATGACTTCCCGATGCCGGAGTTCGTCGGCTGGGAACTCGACACCCTGGAGAAACTGGAGACCGCGGTCGACACTTTCACCAGTCCGTATGACAGGCGCCGTTACTTCGAGGCGGGTGACAACCAGATCGCGGGCGTTGGCGATGGGTTCGAGCGGAACACCCCCCCGTGGGTGAATACGGTCGGCTCACTGTGGCCCGACTTCCCTGTGTTCGGCAGCATCATTGAGGTCAACGAATGCCTGACCCGCCTGATCGGGCCCGAGAACCATATGATGTGGGTCGGCATGGAGCCTGAACGCATGGTGGCGGTGGTCGCGAAGATCGGGCAATTCTACCTGGACTGCGCCAAGGCACAGATTGATGCAGCGGCCGGGAAGCTGGACGGCTTCGTGATCTGGGGCGATATCGCGTACAAGTGCGGCACCTTTATGAACCCGGACTTCTGGCGCGAGCATTACAAGCCCTGGGTGAAGGCGATTACCGACCACGCGCATTCCAAGGGACTGATGGTGATTTACCACGGCTGCGGCAATGTGCACGCGGTGATTGGCGATTTCGCCGAGATGGGGATTGACGCCTATAATCCGCTGGAGGTCAAGGCCGGCATGGATTGTGTTGACCTTCGCCGCAAACTTGGCCATACCCTTGGCTTCTGCGGCAACAGCGATGTGATGCTCTGGGAGAAGGGTGATTTTGAGACAATCCGGCGCGAGGTCCTCCGCAAGCTGAATGCGGCCAAGGGCGGTGGCTACATTTTCCAGTCGGACCACTCCGTGGCGAGCGATGTCTCAGGGAAGACCTACGACACCATTGTGAAGCTGGTGCGGGAATATGGCAATTATCCGCTGAAGCTGGGTGCGTTTGACGAGACGATATGAGCTGAAAGGACCCAACTATGATCACGGCAAATCCATTCCTGGGTATTGCATTGCACGCGGTGGGTGCCACGAGCGCGGCGGTTTGCTACACGCCCCAAAAACGGGTCAGCAGTTGGTCCTGGCAGACCTATTGGATGACACAGGCGGCGGTTTGCTGGCTGATCCTTCCGATTGTTGGGGCGTGGCTGACCATCCCGCAGCTGCGGGAGGTGCTTAAGGAAGCGCCCTCTGTGGCCATGTGGACATCGTTCGGGCTGGGGGCCGCCTACGGCATCGGCGGAACCGCCTTCGGTCTGGCCATTCGCTATATTGGCTTTTCACTGACCTATGCCCTGGCGGTCGGCCTTTCCAGCGTGCTCGGCACCCTGATTCCACCGCTGGTCAGGGGTGAGTTTGCCGTAGTGCTGGCCAAGTCCGGTTCCGGGTGGGTGATGGGAGGTGTCATCATCGGCACCATCGGAATCTTCCTGTGCGGCATTTCGGGTTGGATGAAGGAATCCGACCTGGCGGGGGATGCCGGCCGGCGTGATTTCTCCATTGCCAAGGGGTTGCCGCTCTGTCTTCTGGCCGGGGTCTTGTCTGCGGTCTACGGGTTCGCCCTTGAGGCGGGCGCCCCGATTGCCAAGATCGCCGAAGCGCATGGCGCCGGGTATTTCAATGGCAACGTGACCTACATTTTCGCTAATTCCGGGGCATTCCTCACCACGCTGATCTACTGCCTCTACCTTCACCGGAAACACAAGACCCTGGGCGAACTGGTGGAGCTGCCGGCGGGTGGGGAGAAGTCCTCCCTGTCGCTGAACTTCGCCATGGCCATCCTCACCGGGTGCCTCTGGTACGGCCAGTTCTTCTTCTACAACCTCGGGCATGTGCGCATGGGTGACTTTAAATTCTCCAGCTGGGCCATTCATATGATCATGTTGGTGTTGATCAGCAGCCTGCTTGGAATTATCCTGCGGGAATGGCGTGGGTGCAGGCAGCGGACCTGGGTGGCGGTGGGCGTGGCGCTCGCCGTGCTCGTTGGCGCGGTCCTGATGCTCACGTACGGGAACTATCTGGGCGGACTATAAGGTGTTGTTGAAGGGGTGGACATTAACGGAGGTGGATGATGAAGCGGTTTGGTTCAATCATTGAGGTCAGGAAGTCGAAGATTCCAGCCTACAAGAAGTTGCACGCGGCGGTCTGGCCGGATGTGCTGAAGATGATCAAGCGCTGTCATCTCCGCAACTACTCGATCTACCTGCGCAAGGTGGCGGGAAAACATTACCTGTTCAGCTACTTTGAGTATACCGGCAGGGATTTCGCCGCGGACATGGCCAAAATGGCGGCGGATCCCACCACTCAGAAATGGTGGAGTGTCTGCATCCCGTGCCAGAAACCGCTTCGCGACCGCAAGAAGGGCGAGTGGTGGGCCGACATGGAAGAAGTCTTCCACTGCGATTGATCAATCGGCCTTTGAATCCACATGGCAGCCGGCGGGGAGATGGAGATCCCGCAACGCCTTTATTTTTCCCGGCTGACGCGCGTAGGAGGCATTGGGGTTTAGCGACCTGTCCAGGTTTTCCAGGGAGTCGAGCCCTTGGCCGAACAGGAGCTCCGACTCCTTGCGCTGCAGGGTGGCCGCGGCCACAGTGGCCTTGAACTGGTCACGGGTCTGGGGCGAGGCGCTTAGGGCCAGGCTGTTGATGAGCTGGTCCAGTGACGCCGTGGTGGCCTTCATGCTTTTGTAGAGGCGCGGATCCAACCCCTTCGTTTCGGCGCATTGCGCGATCAGGGTGCGCAGCAGGAAGAGGTTGCAGGAGATGGCGCCCGCCTGCTTCGGGCGGGACAGCTTGAACTTCACGGCGGCGGGATCCTTGTCCGTTGTATCGGTCCCGATCCTGACCGCGGCCATGGCGGTGAGCCATTGCTGACGCCAGTCCTCCATCACCAGGTACAGCGTACCCAGGAATTCCGTCATGCGCCGGTTCTTGTCGAGGGTGATCAGGTCAGTAAACGCGATGGGATTCCGGGGTGCATTCAGGAATTCATGGATGGCCCCGGTATCCACGCCGACTTTGACGGTCGAGCCATCGGCCAGTTTCGCCGAGCAGGCCGTGATCGCGCAGAGCTGGCCCTTTTCGTTCACCACCGGCCCGCCCGAGTTGCCCGGCTTGATATCGGAGTCAAAATGGAGGACCTGGGTGTTCCCTTCCCGGTAGTGGCGGAGGGTGGTCCCGTTGCTTAGTTTCCATGACGTTTCGCCGGGATGGCCGACAATATGAAGCGGATCCCCCTGGGACGGGGCATTGCCGTCAGGGGCGAGATTCAAGTAGGCGGGAGTTTCGGCGGGGATTTTCAGGAGCGCGAGGTCATGGACAATGGAATAAGCCATGATGTTGGTGACGGAGAAGACGCGGCCTTCCAGCGTGATGATCGAGGCGCCGGGCACGCCCGCCACCAGGTGGTAACTGGTGAGGATATCGCCCTGCGGGGAGATTACCACCCCGGCGCCATGCCAGGAGGTTGAAATGATCTTGACGCAGGCGGCATGGGCACCGCGGAGCGGGACGGAATAGCCCCGGATGGTATCCAATGAACGTGACAGGCAGGACGGGGACAGTTCAGCGGGGCGAAGCAGGAGGAAATCCTTATCAAGGATCGCATACGTTTCAGGAGGTGTCTCCGCCGGGGTGGTTTCCGCCGGAGAGGCCGGAGTGGGGAAGGCGGTATTCCATTCCTGTTGCAGTTCACTCAGGGAGGGCGCGGCGGAGAAAACCGTTGTGGCGAGTCCTGCGGCCATCGCGAAAATCCATGCTGTCCGTACCGAAATCATTGTGGTCCCCGCCAGCTTGAGTTGTGGAGAAGGATAAGCTTATGGAACTATGTATTCAATGGGAAATGTGGTAGAAAGTGGAGGAGTCAGTAGACAGAAGTCAGAATTCAGTAGTCAATAAGAAGAATTCAATTAATCCTGATTACTAACTACTGTCTACTGACAAAGGAATTCGATGAAAGCGGTTATTCTGGCAATTGGTGATGAGCTGATCATGGGGCAGACGGTGGACACCAATTCCGCCTGGCTCAGTGCTCGTCTGGCTGAATTCGGCGTAATGACGGTCTGCCACAAGACGGTTCCGGATGATGTCGGGGCGACGGTGGCGGCCCTGCAGGAGGCCTGTGACGCCGCTGAATTGGTGATTGTGACCGGCGGATTGGGTCCCACTGAAGACGACCTGACAAGGAAGGCTTTTGCCGAGATCCTGGGCGCGCCACTTGACCTGCACCCGCCATCACTGGAACGTATCCGGTCATTCTTCAAGACCCTGGGGAAGACGATGCCGGCATCCAACCGCATTCAAGCCATGATTCCCAGGGGAGCCGAGGTGGTGGCGAATGACTGGGGTACGGCGCCTGGCATCAAGGCCATGATAGGGAAGTCCACCCTCTTTGCCCTGCCGGGGGTTCCCCATGAAATGATGAAGATGGCTGACCGCAGTATCTTTTCCCGGTTCCGTGGTGAGCCGGGCCATGCTTTGGCGGTGGAGTGTCTGCATACTTTCGGGGCGGGCGAGTCCACGGTGGCTGAAAAACTGGGAGCGCTGATGCGGCGTGACCGCAATCCCATTGTTGGCACCACGGTGTCAGGCGGGGTGGTCACGGTCAGGATTCGCAGTGAGGCGCCGACCCCGGTGCTGGCGCGAAAAGCACTGGCCACAACCGTGAAAGAAGTTGAAGCCAAGCTGGGAAGTCTCGTTTTCGGGCATGGTGATGAAACCCTGTCCGCAAGGGTGGGGCAACTCGCCCGGTCAAAAGGACAGCGCATCGCGACGGCGGAAAGCTGTACCGGCGGGTTGGTGGCCAGGATGGTGACGGATATTGCCGGGGCCAGCAACTGGTATGTCGGAGGCTGGATAACCTATTCAAATGAA
>JBAXRC010000032.1:0-10605 GCA_037131415.1 bacterium
GTGGCCCCCATCTGGGCGGCCTTGAGCGCGGCCACATATCCGCCGGGGCCGGCGCCGAGTACTGCGATGTCAAAGTGTTTACTCATATTTATTTCCTTAATTTCGGAATCCAGAATCCAGGAGTCAGAATCCAGAATGGGGAAGTTGGCGCGCCGAAGGGCTCTTCATTCCGGATTCTGGCTTCTGGATTCTGGATTCTCTCTTGCATTTACACAAGCTGCGCCGGGTTCTCCAGCAACTCTTTCAAACGAGCCATGAATTTGGCGGCGGGCAGGCCATCCACCACGCGGTGGTCGGCGCTCAGCGTCAGGGTCATCACCTTGCCGGGCCACATGGCGCCGTCCTGGACGATGACGGTTTCCCGTGTGGTTCCCACGGCGAGGATGGCGGCCTCAGGCGGATTCACGATAGCGGTAAACTGCTCGATGCCGAACATCCCGAGATTGGTGATGGTGAACACGCCCTTGCCCATGTTCTCGATCTTGCCCGATTTGGCGGCCCCGGCGAGGCGGCGCGTTTCGGCGGAAAGATCCTTGATGGTGAGCGTATCGGCGCCCAGCACGACGGGAACCACAAGCCCCTCGTCCATGCCCACGGCGATACCGATATTCACATCGTTGAACTCGACCAGCTCCTCGCCTTCAATCCGGGAGCGAAGGGCGGGGAATTCGCGGATTCCCTTGGCGCAGGCCTTGGTCACGAAGTCGTTGATCGAGCACTGGTACTTGGTCTTCTCCGACTTCTGCAATTCCGCCAACGGGGCCGCATTGATCGTGAGCTGCATGTAGAAGTGGGGGATGGTCTGTTTCGAGGCCAGCAGGTTCCGGGCGATCGCCTTGCGCATCGGGGTCAGGCGGCGGCGGGTAGTCTGTCCGCTGACGGCTGCCGGTGCGGCGACTGCGGGCGCGGAAGGCATGGGGGTTTTTGCGGCAGCGGCCTGGGCCGGAAGATCACGGGAGGTGATGCGTCCGCTTGGACCGGTTCCGGTGCCGACGGTGGCAAGGTCAATCCCGCGTTCCCCGGCGATTTTCCGGGCGGCGGGTGAGGCCTTGACGGGGCCGGAAGTGATGACGGGAGCCGGGGCGGGAGCAGGCGCAGTCGGGGCGGAAGGCCGGGATGCAGGAGCTGCCGCGGGTTTTGCCGGGAAGGCCGCGACATCGGCCGGGATGGCGGCGGTGGCATCGCCGATCAGGGCGATGCGGGTGCGAACCGGAACCGTGACGCCAACGGGAACGATGATTTTTCGCAGGGTGCCATCATGGCCAGCTTCGACTTCGACAACGGCCTTGTCGGTTTCAACTTCGAGGAGAATGTCCTTGGCCTGGACCTTGTCGCCTTCAGTCTTGAGCCAGCGAACGATGGTTCCCTCCTCCATGGACTGGCCGGCCTGCGGCATGAGGACATCGGTCAGGGTGCCTGAGGAGGCGGTGGGAGCGGCGGCGACTGCGGCTTGAACGGGGGCAGGGGCGGGTGCGCTAGCGGTAGCATCGGCGGGCAACGGCTCGTTGGCATCGCCAATCAATCCGACCTTGGTGCGGACCGGAACCATGATGCCAGCAGGCAGGATAATCTTCCGGAGAATACCATCGTGTCCGGCTTCGACTTCGACGACAGCCTTGTCGGTTTCAACCTCAAATAAAATGTCCTTGGCCTGGACCTTATCGCCCTCATTCTTGAGCCAGCGAACAATCGTTCCCTCTTCCATGGACTGACCGGCCTGTGGTAACTGGACTTCAAACATAATTGAATCTCCCTTAAAACGATCCCGAATTTCGCTTACTTCACTAAAAACTGCTTAAAATATCCCTTTTCAGTGTTCAAGTGTCAATCAAATACTTGCAACATTTTGTTGACATGTATGCAAGACTTGTGGCAAATATTGTCAAAAGTTTGGAAAAGAAAGCGTTTCCTGCATGGTTTACTCTGGAAAACAGCGAAAAGACTTTATTTTGAAATACATTTACCGGAACGGTCATGTTCTGGTGAAGGATCTCGCTGTCGAGATGGCTATTTCCGAGGCGACGGTGCGTCGTGACTTGAAAATCATGGCGGATGCGCAGGAAGTGGAACTGATTTACGGGGGGGCGACCCTGAAGCGGAATGGCGACTTTGCTTTTCGTTCGGAAAATACCCGCAATGTGGAAGCCAAGCGCAAGGTGGGTGAGTTGGCGGCAGGCCTGATTCGCGATGGCGACCAGATTTTTCTGGATTCGGGGACGACGACCTTTCAGATGGCGGGGTTGCTCAAGGGGAAACGGAATTTATCGGTGATTGCCAATTCGATCCGGCTGACCGAGGCGCTGTCGGTGATTCCGGATGTGAACATCATCATGCTGGGCGGGCAGTACCGGGTGGACCGGATGGATACCATTGGTCCGTTGGCCATGGAGGCGATGGAGCAGTTGCGCGGGTACCGGGCGTTCATCGGGGCGGACGGGGTGAGCATGGATTTCGGGCTGGCGGCCAGTGACATCGAGAGTTCGCATCTCTATCGGCTGGTGATCCGGCATGCGCGCGAGACGATTCTCGTGGTGGATCACACCAAGTTTGAGGCGCCCTCGCTTTATAAGATTGTGGATTGGGACGCGGTGTCCACGGTGGTGACGGACAGTATGCCGTCCCCGGCGTGGGTGGAGTTTTTGAAGGGGAAGAATATCGGGGTGGTATGTGGATCTGGGAATCAGGGTTCAGGGTTCAGGGTTCCTGAGGGGGCGGGCCCCGTGGACGCGAGCCAGAGTCCGGTATCCAGTAATTTTTGAGAGTTACATCAATAGACTAAAGAAAGAACAATAGAATGCCTAAACATCAAATGATATTGCCTGCGGACGTGCGTCGGGCGGGTTTTGTCGAGTTCCAGCCGATTCCGGTAAACCAGTACAACAAGACGGTCAAGGAGGAGCTGAAGCAGTTCAGCAAGGATGACCTGAAGCGGATCCAGCGCGACATGGTGGTGATCCGCGGTTTCGAGAACATGCTGAACGAGGTCAAGCTGCAGGGCGCCTACAAGGGCATTGCCTACAATCACCGCGGGCCGGCCCATCTATCCATCGGGCAGGAATCCTCCGCTGTTGGCCAGGCCTATCTGCTGGATGTCGATGACCATATTTACGGCAGTCATCGCAGCCATGGTGAAATTCTCGCCAAAAGCTTGTCGGCGATCCAGAAGCTGGATGACGACACGCTGCTGAAGATCATGAAGACCTTCTTTGATGGCGCCTGCCTGAAGGTGGTGGAGAAGGGGTTCACGGGCACGGTCAAGGAACTGGCCATGGATTTCCTCCTGTACGGGGCGCTGGCTGAAATCTTCGGGCGCGATGCCGGATTCAACCGCGGCATGGGTGGCTCGATGCACGCCTTCTTCACGCCGTTCGGCGTGTATCCGAACAACGCCATCGTGGGCGGTTCGGGCGATATTTCCGTGGGTGCGGCCCTGTTCAAGAAGGTCAACCGCCGGCCCGGCCTGGTGGTGTGCAACATCGGCGACGCGTCGTCGGCCTGTGGTCCGGTGTGGGAAGGCTTGTGTTTCGCCACGATGGACCAGTTCAAGGAACTGTGGGATGAGGCGCATCGCGGCGGTCTTCCGCTGATCATGAACTTCTTCAACAACTTCTACGGCATGGGCGGCCAGCCTGTGGGCGAGACGATGGGCTTCAAGGTCCTTGCCCGCCTTGGTGCCGGGATCCGGCCCGACCAGCTTCACGCCGAACGCGTGGATGGCTACAATCCCCTGGCGGTGATTGATGCCATTCGGCGTAAGAAGGAAATCCTGGCGCGGGGCGATGGTCCCGTCCTGCTGGATACGATTACCTACCGCTACAGCGGCCATTCGCCCTCGGATGCCAGTTCCTACCGCGAGAAGTCCGAGGTCGAGGCCTGGCAGCAGGTGGATCCGCTGATCACCTTTGCCGACCAGCTCGTCAAGGCCCGCGTGGCTTCCGAGTCGGAGCTCAAGACAATGCAGGAGACGGTGGACGCCCTGATCTTCAAGGCGTACCAGAAGGCGGTGGATCTGACGATCTCGCCCCGCGCCGACCTGAAGAAAAAAGGAAGCCTGCTGGAGCAGACGATGTACTCCAACCAGCGCATCGAGCGGATGTCGGATGCGAAGCCGGATGTCCTGATGTCGCTGGAGGCGAATCCCCGCGTGAAGCAGCTGGCCGGGCGCAGCCGTTCGGCCTTCGACGAGGCCGGCAACAAGCTGTCCAAGAGCAAGTGCGTGGTATTCCGTGACGCGCTGTTCGAGGCGATCATCCACCGTTTCTATACCGACCCGACGCTCGTCGCCTACGGCGAGGAAAACCGGGACTGGGGTGGCGCGTTCGCCGTGTACCGCGGCCTGACCGAGGCGCTGCCCTACCACCGGCTGTTCAACTCGCCGATCGCCGAAGCCGCGATTGTCGGCACCGCCGTCGGCTACGCGCTGGAAGGTGGCCGGGCGCTGGTTGAGTTGATGTACTGCGATTTCATGGGCCGTGCGGGCGACGAGCTGTTCAATCAGCTCTCCAAGTGGCAGTCCATGTCGGGTGGCGTCCTGAAGATGCCGGTCACCGTGCGGGTTTCCGTTGGATCCAAGTACGGCGCCCAGCACAGCCAGGACTGGGTGGCGCTGGTGGCGCATATCCCGGGCCTCAAGATCGCCTTTCCGGTGACGCCGTATGACGCCAAGGGCTTGATGAACTCGGCCCTGGTCGGCACGGATCCGGTGATCTTTTTCGAGAGCCAGCGCGTCTATGACCAGCCCGAGGAGTTCCATAAGGGTGGCGTGCCGGCGGAGTACTACGAGATCCCGTTCGGGGAGCCGGATGTGAAGAAGACCGGCAAGGATCTGACCATCCTGACCATTGGCGCCACGCTCTACCGTGCGCTCGAGGCGGCGAAGACGCTGGAGGAGAAGTATGGCATGTCCTGCGAGGTGATTGACGCCCGCTCGGTGGTACCGTTCAACTACGACAAGGTGATCGAGTCGGTCAAGAAGACCCGCCGCATCCTGCTGGCGAGCGATGCCTGCGAGCGCGGTAGCTTCCTGCACACGATGGCGAACAAGATCAGCCAGTTTGCGTTCGACGAGCTGGATGCCCCGCCGGTAGTGGTGGGCGCCCGCAACTGGATCACGCCGCAGGATGAGGTGGAAGATGCGTTCTTCCCGTTTGCCTGCGACCTCATCGATGCGGTGCATGAGCACATTCAGCCGCTGAAGGGCTATACCGTCAGCCGCGATTGCAGCAACCAGGACCTGATGCGCCGGAGCGTTGAGGGATTGTAGGAATTGTTGAATGAAGATTTTAGATTGTTGATTGAAGAGGTGAAATGCGCTTCAATCAGCACTCTTCAATCGACAATCTGCAATCGAAACGACGAGGTGATTCATGAGTGTTGTGCGTGTCTTTGCCGGTGATTTCGGGGCTTCGGGCGGAAAATGTTTCGCCGGGATTTTCGAGAATGGAACGTTCCGCCTGAACGAGGTACACCGCTTCGCTCACGAGGCGGTGCCTTTTTACCAGGCCGATGCCAGTGGCACGGTGGCGGAGCGGACCTACTGGGATGATGTCCTGCTGTACCAGAACCTGGTGAAGGGGCTTCGGGAATACCGGCGCACCATCTCCGACAATCTGGACGGGATCGGGATTGATACCTGGGGGGCGGACGGGCAGTTCTTCACCGCCGACGGCGATGCGATGGGTAAGATGTATGCCTATCGCGATCACCGGCTGGATGACATGGCCGAGAAGGTTCGCGACAAGGTGGGCGCCAAGAAGGGCTATGCCATCACGGGGATTCATTTTCACTTCTTCAATGTGAGCAACCAGCTTTACTGGTTCATGCTGAACCGGAAGAAGGCCTTGAAACCCGGGGCGTTCTACCTGCCTGCTCCCGCGTTGTTTTACTATTACCTGGGCGGAACGAAGGCGGTGGACTCCACCTTTGCCAGCGTCACCCAGTTGATGGATGCCCACACCAAGACCTGGAGTCCGGAGCTTCTCCGCAAGCTCAAGATTCCCGCCTCGGTGATGCCTGAAATTGTGAAGCCGGGCAGTGTGATCGGGCAGTTGCATGCCGAGTTGGCATCGGCGGTCGGCCTGAACCGTGCCCGGCTGATCGCGGTGGGCGGGCATGACACCGCCAGCGCGTTTGCGGCGGCCCCGGTGGACAATGCGGAGGAGTCCCTGATTATCAGTTCAGGAACCTGGTCCCTGATCGGAAAGCTGATTCCCGAGGCCATCACCTCGAAAGAGGCGCAGACGTTCGGTTTCAGCAATGAAGGCGGCATCGGGAACGTGCGCCTCCTGAAGAATTGCATGGGAACATGGCTGGTGCAGGAACTCAAGCGGATCTGGCAGAACACGGACGGGCATGAGCTCAAGTGGGTGGATCTGGATCGCTGGACGCGCGAGGCGCCGTCCTTCCGGGCTTTTGTGAATCCGGACGACAAGAGTTTCGTCAATCCGCCGGATATGCAGAAGGCGATTGATGACTATTGCCGGAAGACCAGCCAGCCTGTGCCGGTGGATCGTGGCACTTACCTGCGCGTGGTGTACGAGAGCCTGGCGTTGAAATACAGGATGGTGAACGAGCAACTCACGAAGGTGGCGGGGCGTCCCAACAAGGTTGTCCACATTGTGGGCGGCGGATCCAAGAACATCATGCTCAACCAGTTTTCGGCCGATGCCATCGGGCTGCCGGTCCTGGCAGGGCCGGAAGAGGCAACCGCCACCGGAAACTGCATGGTTCAGGCGATGGGCCTGGGCGTGATCAAGACCCTGCGCGACGGGATTCCGCTGATCCGCGAGGCGTTCCCGATCCGGGAGTACAAGCCCCAGGACACCGAGCGCTGGAATGATGCCTACCGGAAGTTCAAGGAGCTGACGAAGTAGTCTGGCTCGACCCGGCAGGAATGCCGGGCCGTTTTTTGTGGAGATATTGGGGATACCAAGCAGAGGGAGGCGCATGAAATCACTTATTCTCATCGTTTCGTTCATGAGCGTGCTGGTATCTGGAGTTGCACAAGCCGCCGAGAAGGCGGATGACTCTGATGCCCCGGTCGAGGGGATGGATCCGGGAAAAGAGGCGGTTGCGGCCGCGGATTTTCTCCTTGTCCGGGAGACGGATATTAACGGTACCAACGCCTTCAGATCCTGCACGAGGGAGGAGTACCGCCAACTCATTAGCCAGGCGGCGATCTTCAATTCGGCCATGCAGGATGCCTATAACAAACTCAGGAAGGATTGGCGGAAGTCCGAGACGAAGATCGAGCGGCGGAGCATCAGGGGGGGGAACAACAACCAAAATCAGACAATCAATGTCAAAATCCCGGCGCCTCCGTTTCCCCTGAAATGCCCCCAGCCCAAGAAAATCAGCCAGTTGGGGGCGTTTCCCTCCATGGAGAAGCTTGAGGAAAGGAAGAAGGAATTTGAGGCGAAGGAAGAGGCCCGGATTGCCAAGATGAGCAAGGAGGCGGAGGGCGAGGAGGGCTGGGGCTTGAAAAAAGCCGTTCCGGCCAAGGGAGGGAAGCACTCAGGGTCTGTCAAATCCGGAGCTGATACCTCAAAAAAGCAAGAGGAGCTCATGGCGAAGTTACTTGCGGAAATCGAGACCAGCATGCAGGTGAAAGAGACCATGCCGGAAGTTGACAAGAATACCCTGAAGTCATCCGGTGGCCGGAATCAGGAAAACACGACCCAGTCGAGGTCGATGACGAATAAGAACAAAATCAGGAGAATTGGCGAGTAGAGTGAATCCCCGCCGACTGGATAAGGGACGGTTCGGAGAACCGTCCCTCTTTTTTGAACGCTCACAGGAATCCCGGAAGAATCTACAATTATAGTCCGCTCAATGATATTTCCCTGACGGCAGGAGGGGCGCTGGCCAGGAAGTGGTTGGCCCGGTCGCGGGCGGAGGACCAGTCGGTGGCGCTTGTGACAGCGCTGAAGAACGTGTGGCCGAAGACGAAATTGCGGGCAAAGTAGGGGGTGAAGACCTTGAGCTTGATGAGGGCTTTTGCCGGCGTGAAATCTTCCTCGAGGTAATTGCAGAAGCGATTCCAGACTTCCTGCCACTCCACGGTGAAATCGGGGTTGTTCCATTGGGCGAAGATCCAGGGGCGGGCGGCGGCCATGCGGCCGACCATGAGGCCGGAGGCGGTGTTGAACTCCGGCGCCCGGTCAAGCGCGTAGCCAGGTCCCGTGATGTCGCCATTGGCGATGATGGGAAGCCGGGTTTCGGCGGCCAGCTCGGCATGAAAGGCGTGGCGTGCGGGAAACCGGTTCAGGGATTCTTCCGCGAAACGCGGGTGCAGGGTCAGGGCGTCAACCCCTTCGTCCTCAAAGAGCTTTAAACGATCCCTCAGGGTGTCACGCCAGTCCGGGGTCGGGCGACCCAGTCTGATTTTGACCAACAGCGGGCCATTGTAGCGGAGGCGGATTTCCCGGATGATTTCGCGGAGACGGGGCGGGTCATCGAAAAGATTGGATCCGCCACCTTGTTGCTGAATGGATGCGGCCGGACAGCCCAGATTGATGTCCAGACCATCCTGCGAGACCGGGGCGAGCCGCTCGAGGGCGGCGGCCAGATGCCGGGTATTGGCCACGAAAAACTGGTAGATAATCTTTCCGTCACCCGGCCGCCGTTTCAGCCAGGGCGAAGTCAGGGCGTTTTCATGAATGACCATCTTGACGGCCAGCATTTCGGAGAAAACACCACCCACCCCCCCGAAGTCGCCGAGCAGGCGGCGGAAGGCGCTGTGAGTGATCCCCGCCATGGGAGCGCAAAAAAGAGGGGGATCAAAAGAAACGCCCTTCACGAGGAAGGGCGTTCGACGAGACACCGGATCCATGGGGCGATCCAGCGGCATCAGGGCGCGTCTGGCGCCTTGACATTGGCCTTGGCTGGAGCTTTGGCTGGAGCCTTCACATCCTTTGTCGGGGCTTTTTTCACCGGCGTTTGGGTGTCGGGATTGCCCGCTTGGGGGGTGAAGGCGATGCGGTATCGCTTCACGATGGTTTCCGCGCCCGTGTCGGTCTTGGATAGGTCAACCAGGTCGGACATCATCTGTTTCAGTTTGGTCTCGGTCTGCATGGCCTGGGCGAACTGGATTTCCTGCTGGGCACTGATCCGTACACCGTTATAGTGCTGATTGACAACGATGATCAGATTCCACGTCAACAGCACGATACTGCTGAGGGCGATCAGACTGATAGGCAAAAAGACGCTGGGAGTGGACTCCTGAAGGGTGCTATTCATGCTTAATTCTCCTCCTTGGTGTTAGCGGGTGCTTGGGTGGCGGCTTCAGGCTCGCTCGAACGGACGTTGTAGCCGTACTTGGTCAACAGATTGCGCATTTTCTCATTCTTGGCCGCCGTGGTGCCCATGTCTTGCAGGATGCGACCGGTGATCTGCTGGGCTTCCGCCCCCAGAACACCATTGTTCAGCTGCTGCTGACGGTCCTGGATTTCACTCTGAATCCGCATATTTCTTTGGGATATGAAAACGATGGCGATACTTAACCCCAAGCATGCCACCCCCAGAATAACTACAGTTTTATGCTGCCATGATTTCATGCATTCCTCCTTTAATATAAACAAACTGTTGTTAGCTTGCCACAGGAAGTGGGAGAGTGCAATAGTTTTGATCAGTACTCCCTGTTCCTCAGGCTCCTGATCCCCATCCAGAGCGGAGCGATGATGGTCACGATGGACAGGATGGCCACCCAGAGACCCGCCAGGAGGTTCGCCTGGATGAACTGGGTATCGCCGATGCCTCCGGAAATCCGCCAGTGCCAGAGCAGCCCGAAGGGGAGAATGGTGCCCAGCATGAAGCCCAGGCTGAGGACCAGGTTAACGGTTCCCCCGAATCCCGAGATGATGGCCACCGGATTGGGTTGCTTGAGGTCAATGAAGAGGGCGCCCAGCCCGGTTGAAAGCGCGGAGACGGATAGGGAGATCGCCACGGCCAGCCCGATTGAAATCGCGCTCAATGCCGTGCCCGCTTGAAGCATCCATGTGGCCAAACCCATCAGGCCGCCGCTGATGGCGACCATGGAAAATGCCGACAAGAAGAACTTGGTCAGAAGAATCCTCCGCATTCCGGTCGGGGCGAGCCCGAGAATCCAGAAACTGTGTCCCTCCAGGCTTAATTGCGGGAAGACAAAACGGGCGGACAGGGAACAGAGTACCGATGCCACGCTGAAGATGTTCAGGAACACAATCAGGTTTCGCCAGACCGGGGGCATTTCGTTGTAGTGGAACGACCGGAAGCTGGAGAAATAGAGGGCCAGCAACCCGAAGAAGATCAGCGCCTGTGACCATTGGAGCGGGTCGCGCAGGAAAGACCGGATGTCCTTCATCACCATGCCCCGGATGTCATGCGGCAGGATCGTGAGCAGGCGGTCCAGCCAGCCCAGCAGTTCCTCCGGCCGGTTGCGGAGGTCGGGAGAAGCGGTGACCCGCTGGTAGGCGGTATAGAACACCCGCGCGCCAAATTCCTGCACCAGCAGGAACAGGAGGGCGGTGTTCGTTGCCAGAACGAGCCAGAACAGGCTCCCCCGGACCCACTGACCTCCGGCTAATGCCATGATCCCTTCGGCGGTCCAGTTGTTGGGCATCATCGGAT
>JBAXRC010000033.1:0-10590 GCA_037131415.1 bacterium
GGATAGCAAGGGGAATATCGATGGCAGAGGGAATTTTGTCCGGATAATAAAGGCAGCCACGCGGCGCCATGATGCCCTTCGCAAAGCGCGCCTTCCGCAGGGCCGCGGACGAACAGATCACAGGGACGTCAAGGGTCGGATCACTGATCAGGTAATCATCACCCCGCTTGCCATACACCACAAGATTGTGGGCGTTGAAGTGGAATCGCAGCGCCGGGGGAAAGTACGGAAGCCAGTACACGCCCACCTGCAAGCCAACCGGCCGGCCAGAGGCCAGGAACCGGTCCAGATCCGCCATCGCGAGATCGGGATCGCGATACTGTTTGGCACAGACCGGAATGCCCAGCAGTTTCGCGGCACGGCGAAACACATGCCCGGGCAGATATCGAAAGGCGGTCAACGGGTAGCCGCCCATCTTGATGAAGGGCATGTGAAAGAAGAACAGCCCGGAGCCAATGCCAAACGCCAGGGGCTCCGTCAACGGCACCCCGGCCTGGCGGAAAAGGTTCGCCGTAACGCCGCTCTCGCAATGTGCGCTCTGCCGGTGCTCGAAGGGCAGGACGATTTCGTTTACGGTGTCGTGCAAAGTTCATCCACCTTAATATTGAAACTATCGGCATAACGACGAAGGTCGTCAGGCTTCAGCGCGCGAAAACCGTCCGGCGTCAGATGCCGCCTGATTTTCCGCCGGCTGAACCCGGTGTAGTCCGCCAACATCACCTCGTTCATCTGGAACCGGACCATGTGATAGGCGAGCGGGCTTTTCAACCCCTCCTTCACTTCCCGCAATGCGGCTTCCTGATGCCGTCCCAACTCCTCCCAAACCAGGTCATTGGCAACATTCTTTGCCGCCCAGCCTGAGCTCTGCACGGTTGTGTAGGCGCCGCTGGCGGAAACGACATAGGCCAGCTCCAGAAGCCCCCCCAGCTTGCCGGCATCCTGCGGCACGTCTTCCTTTTTCATCCGGTCACCGTCAATCCGATGTACCCCACGGAAAAACGCCCGCTTTCGGGAACAAAACACAGGATCCGTTGCCCCTCCTGGAGCGACCCGGAACGGAACAACGCGTCCAGCATGACATAGATTGACGCCGCACCGATATTCCCCACGGTCGCGAGATTGGTGAACCATTTCTCGTAGGGAATCCCGAAGCCGATCCGGGCCATCTCAGCGCCCACTTTCTCACGGAAATACGCGGAGGAATAGTGCGGAAGGAACCAATCGAATGCTTCCGGCCGGAGGCTCCGCCGCTCCATGACGTCCGCCAAACCCTTGCCTACCGTGGCGCCCACGACAACATCGTTCAGCAGACGGACATCCTGCTGGACGGCAAACGCATTCGCCTCGGCGGCGGCACGCAGGGTCGGAAACTCCCGCCAGCCCGTCAGGCGTCCGGATTCCTGTTTCACGGCGCCGGCGTACATGCAGGTTTCATGTTCATGCGCATACGAGATGATGTCAATCCAGTCAATCCGCAGGGAACGCCTCCCGGGAACCGGCGTGCGCGCAAGGAACAGCGCCCCGGCGCCATCCGACAGCATCCACCGCAGGAACTCGGCGTTGAACGCCAGGGCTGGCGTGGTCTCGGGATCCACGTCCGTGAGGGGCGCGGAATGTTCAAAATAGGAGGATCGCAGGAACGTCGAACCCACATCGGAGCCCGTCGCCACGGCATTTTTCGCGTGACCGCCGGCAACACTCATCCAGGCATACTTCAACGCGGCAACGCCCGACACACACACCCCCGCCGTGCTGGCCACTTCCATCGGCTTCCCGCCGAGCAACCCATGCACCATGGAGGCGTGCCCCGGAAAAAACTGATCGGGAGACGAGGTTCCACAACACAGGCAGGCAATCTCCGGCAGGGAACCACCCTCCCCGGGCTGCAACCGGCGTATGGCTTCCGCCGTCAGTTCCGCGTTGGTGTGCGTAATGCGGCCCGTATCGGGATCCAGGGCGTAGTGGCGCTGGCGAATGCCGTTGTTCCTCAAGATGATCCGCCTGACCCTTGATGGCAGGCCGCTCACCTTGCCGAGCACATCCTCCATCTCATCATTCAGGATGGGCCGGTTCGGCAGGAAAGATCCCGTATCGCAAATGTACGCGCTCATCGTGTCAATCATCTCTTATACTGCCGGCTTACGGTGGAACGTTTTTGTCAATTCCGCATACAACCCGTAAAAATTCTTTTCAGGCAACCTGGTCCGGACCACCGAATTGGTCAAAGTATAGAAATCCAGGTCGCGAATTACAATCCTATCCGCCATCGTCCGGTACAGCGGCGTGCCTGGAAGGGGCGTCAACACCGACAGGATGGGCAATTCAATGGCCGTTTCCCGGATATAACGGCGCAGGGATTCAAAGTCATTTTCCGAATAGTCGGGGGAGATGATAAAATCGCCGACAATGGCAATGCCCTGCTCGTGGAGGATATCGATCGCCTTCCGATAGTCGTCCGCCTTGCAACCCTTGCCCATTTCCGTCAGGCGCAATTGGTCAATCTCCTCAAACCCGACGATCACGGCACGCAGTCCGATCTGCTTCCACTCCCTCAACACCTCGGGATGCCGCACCACCATGTCGGCACGCACATCGGCAAAGAACTGTTTTTGGATTCCCGCCTCGGCTATGCCCCGCCACAGGGCTTTGGCACGGGCGACATCCTGGAACGTATTGGCATCCACGAACCGGATGACCGGGACATCGCCCAGCAACCGGATATCGCGCACGACCGCCTCCACCGGATAGGGCAGATACCGGCCACCCGTCAACGCCTCGATACAGCAGAAGTTGCAGTGGTGGGGACATCCGAAAGCGGTGATTGCAAAGCCCATGGACAATCCGAGCGTTTCGAGCCTGTACTGGTCCCGGTTGGCGGCAACCAGGCCGTAGGCGGGTGGCCGCTCCGGCACCAGATCGGTCGCATCATAGGCGCGGGAAGCAACCTGCAACAGTTTGCCGGGATCGGTCCTGGCAACACCGGGGATTCCCCCGCCACTTCCCGTGGCGAGAATCTGCCCGATCAGCTTCCGGAAGGACGCCTTCCCGAGCCCGACCACCACATAATCAATGGCCGGGACATTGAAGAACTCCGGATCATTGCTGGCGTGGATCCCCCCCACCACCACGATGGCATTTCCCTGCGATTTCACCTGCCCGGCAATGCGCACCATCGCATTGGCCTCGCAGGTCATCCCCGTGATACCAACCAGGTCCGGCTGAAACTGCGCCAGGGCATCGGCCAACCCGTCGGGCGCCACCTTGAGATCCAGGATGCGCACCGTATGGTCGGTCAGGTTCCCGGCCAACGCCTCCAGCGCCAGGGGTTCGCCCCGGAAAATCTGCCGGATGGAATCCATGCCGTAGTGTTCCTCGGGCACGCTACGGCCGCAATTCGGGGGATTAACCAGAAGGATGTTCATCAATTACGCTCTCCGGTCCACAACGCGAACCGGTTTACGGGATTCTGGCGAATAGAGGTGATGCCGCACCTTGTCCTCGGGATCAACGGAAATAATCGGGGTCACCCGGATCCACGCCTGGAGATGCTCGGCAATCATTTCCAGAGAGGGGAGCCGGGCCGTCTCCGCCAGATGCACCACGAGTTCCTCGGAACGCTCCGCATTCGTCCGCAACTCAAGATAGTAATCGCCCACTCCCGCCAGCTCATCCAGGGCGTTAAACACGGCCTGCGGGTAGACGCTGGTGCCGCGGATCTTCATCAGTTGCTGTTTGCGTCCGAGTATCGGGCCGAGCCGCGGGGCGGTCCGCCCACAGGAACAGGGCTCCTCGATCAGGAAGCTGATGTCCCCCGTGGCAAAACGCAGCAAGGGCATGCCCTCCACGTCCAGCGGCGTGAGCACCACCTCGCCCGGCACTCCTGCCGGCACGCGTTTCCCCGCCTTGTCGAGGATTTCGATCACCGCCAGCTCGGGATGCAGGTGGCCGCCTGCCTGCGCCACACAATCACAAAACGTCGTGACACATTCCGAGGACGCATAGGTGGAATAAACATCGGCGTTCCACAGGCTCTTCAAGTCGGCCCCCAGCTTGAGCGGAGCCAGGTCCGGGCCCCGCACCGGTTCGCCAATGCAGACCAGTTTGCGCACGGGCCCCGCCGCGGGATCCTCGCCGTGCTCGCGCAGGTAGACTCCCAGCTTGCGCAGGAAGGAAGGCACGCCCACCAGGACCGTTGGGCGGATGCTCTTGAGAATGGACCGGTGACTGGCCAGCGTGCCATGCCCGTTGCGGATCACAGCGGCCCCCAGTCGGCGCAACCCCATGCAATAGGCCAGCCCCGCCACGAAGCAACGATCCATCGTGCAGGTCAGCATGGCCACGTCCCGCGCGGTTACCCCGCAGGCGGCAAACGAAAGCTCCTCGTTGTAGGCCAGTCGCTGGAGATCGCGTTCGGTATACATGACCTGGACCGGCTTGCCCGTGGTGCCCGACGACAACACGATATCCACCACCGCCTCCGGAGGCGCCGCCAGGAAGTCTTCATTGTGGCCCGCAAAATCGTCCTTGGTCGTCACGGGAAGCGCCTCCAGGGTGTCCAGTCCGAGCGTTCCGGAGGCGATACCCGCCTCACGGAACCGGCGCTGGTAGAACGGGGAATGCCGCATACACCAGTCGGCATGCGCGCGCAACTTCTCCGCCTGTATGGCACGCGCCACCCCGGCGTCAAACTCGCCGTCAGGTTGTAATGTGAGGCGCTTCATAATGAATGGCCGACAATACGCCGCCCCTGAGGCAAAATCAAGACCCGTGTCCGGAGGTCGCAGGCTATCTTGAGGTAAAATATTGATTACACCCAAGAGGCAGGATAGCCTGATGCCCTTCATGAATATTCGCGCAAAGACAGTCATGCCGCTGAACAGCAACCTGGACGCCCGGCGGATCCTGCTCATCCACCCGCTGGGCGGAAACAAGCAGGCGGCGGCCTCCGACATTGCACGCAAGGCCAACTTGATGCCCCCGCTCGGACTGGCCTCCATCGCCGCCTGGCTGGAGCAGGAGGGCTTGCATGCGGACATCATGGACTTCAACGCCGATCCGTCGAGCGAAACCGGGCTGGAAGATTACATCCACCGGCATACCCCCGCCTTCGTAGGGTTCAGCTGCACCACATCCGCCTTCCTCGACGCGGCGGGACTGGCCACCAAGATCAAGCAATGGTCACCGGGCATCACCACCGTGGTCGGCGGCGTTCATGTTTCCGCGCTCCGGGAGGAACTCCTCTCCCGCTATCCCCAGTTCGACTACGGGGTCTTGGGCGAAGGCGAGGAAACCCTGTGCACCCTCATGAAGGGCATGACCGAGGACCGGACCGGCCTGATCTATCGCGAGAACGGGATCGTCCGCTGCGGGGGCCGCCGCGAACCGGGCATCGAACTCGACCGTCTACCGTTCCCGGCCTACGAAAAGCTTCCCGGCTACCCGGAACGCTACACCCTGCCGATCTTCAACTACCCCCGCGCCCCCAACGCAAGCTGCCTGTCCAGCCGAGGCTGCCCCTATGCCTGCAGCTACTGCGACCGCTCCGTCTTCGGCGCCACCTTCCGCTTCAACTCGGCCGCCTATGTCTACGCCCACATGCGCCACATGCGCGACCGCTTCGGCATCCGCCACCTGAATTTCTACGACGACCAGTTTACCCTCGACCGGAACCGCATCATGGAACTGACCCGGCTCCTGATCGAGCAGCCGCTTGGAATGACCTTCAACTGCGCCGCTCGGCCCGATCGCGTCGATCCCGAACTCCTCGGCCTTATGAAGAAGGCCGGATGCTGGATGGTCAGCCTCGGTATTGAAACCGGCGATCCCGAGCTTCTGGCCCGCCATCGCCGGCATGGCGACCTCGACAAACTCTCCACAATCATCCGCATGATCAAGCAGGCGGGCATCCGGGTGAAGGGACTGGTCATGATCGGCCTGCCCGGTGAAACCGAAGCCTCCATCCAGCGCAGCATGCGCTATGTCCATGCACTCCCCATCGACGACTTGAATGTCGCCAAATTCACACCCTTCCCGGGAACGCCGCTCTATGCGGACATCCGCTCACACGGCAGCTTCGAGGAAGACTGGGACCGCATGGACTGCATGCACTTCCTGTTCACGCCCAACGGGCTCTCGCAGGAACGGCTCCAGTCGCTCTTCATGCAATTCTACAAGCGCCACTTCATGCGCCCGCGGATTTTGTGCGGCTATCTCGCCATGCTCTGGAAATCCCCCGACAGCTGGCGCCGCTTCCTCGCCGATGCCGGCTCATTCCTGGGATTCGCCCGCAACAACCGCCGGTGGGATGCCCCGCCATCGAAGCCGTCCTGAATCTCCCGGGCAGACTTATCCGATACGGGCCGTCTTTCTAGCCTCCGGCGCCTTCCACACGTCTTCGAAAAGATGAACCTGATAGGGATGTTTTTCCGCGAACTCCCCGAGGCGGTGCGCATAGCGCTGCATGGCTTGGCGGAGATTCTCGAGCCGATCCCCCTCCCGCCCGATGCGAATCACATCCGCCATGTCCACCGTATACGCATCCGTTCCGGTCTTGGCGGCAAACATCACCACCACCGGGCAACCCCACGCCGCCGCCAACTGGAATGGCCCGCGCGGGAAATGAGCGGGCTCGCCCAGGAAATCAGCGGATAGCGTCGCCGCCCCGTAGGCACGATCGCCCATGATCGCGATCACATCGCCCTGCCCGAACCGCTGCGTCAGCTCAACAACCCCGCCCATCGGCAAATCCGGTGAAATCATCCTGAACCTTTGGCCGGGATCCTGAATTTTCAGGTACTCCTGAACGGCGGAATTCTCTTCCGGCCTCATCAGCAAGGTGATTCCACGATCCATGCGGGCCAGGGCCAGCATCAACGCCTGCCAGTTCCCCGCATGCGACACCAGGAGGACAAAGCCGTGGGCGCAGTCTGCAACAAGTGGCTCAACCCTGTCATAATGAGCCAGATCCTGAATAAACGCTTGCGGCGTGACCAGCATGCGAAACCGGTCGATCAGCGAGACACCCTGGTTATAGAAGAGCCGATAAATGTCCCGCCCACGACGCCATCCGGAATGATCCGGAAATCGACGGCGGAGATAGGGCAACACCAACGTCCGGGCATGCCGGTCGAAGACCAGGTAATAGGACGTCACAAACCCGAGCAAGATGTAGGCGCCGCGCCGCCCGAACAGGCGGAGCATCACGATAAAACCCCAGTAGCCCAGCTTTGTCCCCCGCTGGCGATCGCTGATCCGGATTTCGCTCTTACTCATGGTTTTGTCTTGGCTCATGTCGGGACGCATTATTTGCCAGAACCTCCTGCAAATCAATTTTGAAACATAGGGGGTGCCCCGCCACCTTGCGTGGCGGGAACCGAACATTTTTGCGCCCCGTGGCACAAGGCCACGGGGACGCCCCCCCTGTGACCACTTACAAGAAGGGTATCGTTTCGTTTGACCAAAAAGGTTGATGCCCGATATACTTTGCGCCCGATGAATAAACCGAGGGGAATAGTTGAGGAAACCGGGAGCGGGGAGAGACGAACAATCCGCTCCCGCCTAAAGTTCCCTTTGGCGATCCTGGGCCATTTTGGCTACCTTTTCTCGCTGACCACGATCATCATCATGAGCGTGGCACTCCTTCCCCTCCTTCCGTTCCCCCGGATCCGGCGCGCCGTGGCAGGACGGTTTCTGCGGGGCTTCCTGGGGCTCTTCGCGCTGCATTATCTTCCGGCTGTCCAGGCCTGTAAAATCGTTGAATGCTCCGGACTGGACCATCTCAAGGGGGGCGGCCCTGCGGTAATCGTGGCCAACCACCGCAGTTCCATCGACGCGATCCTGTTGTTAGCCCTGCTCCCGCCAACCGGACTGATCATCAAGGCCCGTCATGTGCGGAAACCCGCCTATGCCTGCCTGGTTCGCTTCTTCGATTTTGTGAGCACGGAGGCTGGTTCCCCCTCGGCTATCCGCCGTTCCTTGGACAAATGCCGGGAACTTCTGGCCAGTGGCATGAACCTCCTGATATTCCCTGAGGGCATGCGCGCCTCCTCCTCACGGTTGATGCCATTCGCCGACCTTGCCTTCCGGGTGGCCATCGACCAAGGCGTCCCCATCGTTCCGGTCGTCATCCATTCCGACCGGCCGTTCCTGAACCGCCAACCCGGGAGCTACTTCCCGCCAGAGACCGTGCAATTCCGTATCCGGGTCCTCAGCCCCATCCCTACCCAGACCGAACGCAATCCGCACCGCTTGTCCGACACCGTTTCGCACCAGATGGCGTCCGTCCTGGCGGACTGGGACCGGCAGTATCTGAAAAGTAATCCGGGGAGATCCTAACCATGCCCTCACCTCTTTACGACCGCGCCATTATCGAGGCTATCCTCCCCCACCGTGCGCCCTTCCTTTTCGTAGACCGCGTCATCCAACTCACCGCCGGCCAGCGGATCGTGGCTGAACTGGATCTGCGCGGCGACGAGCCCTACTTTGCCGGCCATTTCCCGGGACAGCCCATGATGCCCGGCGTCCTGCTCAGCGAGGCAATGGCCCAGACCGCCGGACTGCTTCTGGCGTTGAGCGCCCGCGAAGGACAACCCTGCATTCCGGAAACACCCCGCTTCATGATCCTGACGGCCGTGAACGTCAAATTCCTCCAGCCCGTCGGCCCGGGCGAACGACTCACCCTCCACGCCAGCTTCGTGCGTGCCCTCGGCCCGCTCATCCATTTCGCCGTCTCCGCAGCCACGGGTCGGCAGGAACTCGCCACCGGCAGCATTGTTCTCGCTGCCCGAAAGGAAAACGAATGAAACTGCTCGCCCTCTTAGGCTATCCCCGCCCCCACGGGCATACCGCCCGCCTGGCCGACCTGTTCCTCAAGGGCGCGGCCGCCGCCGGCGCCGAGATCGACCGCGCGGAACTTCCCACCATGAACATCCACCCGTGCCTGGGCTGTTACGCCTGCTGGACAAAAACCCCGGGCCAATGCGTCCAGCAGGACGACATGGCTGGGTTATTGGAGCGGTTCATGGCGGCCGATCTGGTATTTATCGCGTCCCCCATCTATGCCTTCTCGGTCAGCTCGTACATGAAACAGTTCATGGAACGAACCCTGCCCCTCTTCAATCCAAGCGCGGAGATTGACGCGAACGGGGTCGAGCACAACAAGTGGCGCAATCCGGGGCGCGGCCCGAAACGCCTGGCCGCCCTCCTGGTCGCCGGCCTAAAGACCCCCGGTATTTTCAAGCCGGTCACCGGCATGATGGAACTGTATGCCGAGGAAGTGCACATGCAATGCTCCGGGATCATGCTCCGCCCCGAGTCCAGCGCCATGCGCTTTCCCCAGGCGAAACCCCTCCGCGCCAAGGCTATCCTCACGGGCTGCGAGCGGGCGGGAGCTGAATTCGTGACCAAGCCACGCATCTCGCAGGCGTTGCTGGATGACATTGCCGCCCCGTTGCTTGCGGATCTCCCGCATTTCGTTGAGTACTCGCGGGTGTTCTGGGAACACGCCCTGGAATCCGGCGATGAATGCGATGCCGCCGGGGAAGCCGCGGGGCTGGACATGCGTATCCTGATCCGTGAGATGGTCCGCAATGCCGACCTAGCCGCCCTTCGCAGCGTGACGGCCACCCTCCAGTTCGAATTCCCGGACCAACACCTGGTTTATACGGTCACCATCCGGAATGGAGCCTGCTCCATCATGGAGTCCTCCTGCCCGGCCCCCACCCTGCTCATCCGCTGTCCGGCCGCGTTGTGGGCCGCCGTGACGCAACGCAGAATCGCCGGAGTCCAGTTGCTAAACCATCCGGACCTGCATCTGGAGGGCGACCTTCAGTTGTTCAGGCGCCTGCCGCGCTATTTCCCGCCACCCACTGACTGATCCGCGCGGATCTGCTCAACCGCCCTCAGACTGTCCACCCCGCGCACGAGGGTGGCGTTACCGAACCCGTTGAGGCGGGCCAGGCCTGCCAGGACCCGTTGCGGACCGACCTCCAGGAAGACCTCCACACCCCGCTCGCGAAAGGCGTCCATGGTTTCGCGCCAACGGACGCGCTGCGTCAATTGCCGGGCCACATTCATCCGGCATTCATCCGCCGCGCTTTCAATGGCCGCCGTGGTGTTCGATATCAGAGGAAGCGATGGTGGAGAGAAGGGAACCCCGGCCAGCCAGTCATGAAACCGTCGCCGGGCATCCTCAAGTAACGGCGTATGCCATGGACCTGAAACCCGCAGGGGCTTGCAAAGCCCAGGGCGAACCTCGTCCATCCGGCGCACAAATGCTTCCAGATCGGCAGTCCGGCCCGAAACTACGACCTGTTGCGGCGCATTGTCGTTGGCAATAAAAACGCATTCGTTCATTCCAAGGCGTTCGATATGCCCCTGCACATCGGCAAGGGGAAGGAACACCGCCACCATGCCACCCGGCGCCCGGTCTGCCGCCTCGTCCATCAACCGGCCGCGTTCCAGGGAAACCATCACCGCCTGCTCCGCCGAAAGCACACCGGCGGCACCGAGCGCCGCGATTTCCCCCAGCGAGTGTCCGGCCACGACATCAGCCCGCAGACCGGCTGCCGTCAACTGTCGCCAAATCCCCAG